>DASVUU010000818.1:0-2485 GCA_036386935.1 Cytophagaceae bacterium
GAAAATGGCATAAGCTTGAGTCCTGCCTACGATCTGCTAAATGTAAATCTGCTTAATCCTGCTGACGATGAAGAACTCGCACTGACGTTAAACGGAAAAAAGAAAAAAATCAAGCTAAACGATTTTGTAGGATTAGCAGAAAGCCTCCATATCCCACAAAAAGCAATGGAGAATAGCTTAAAAAAGTTTACAGCAAAAAACAAGCAGGTAGACTTTTATATTGAATCTTCCTTTCTGAATGAGGAACTTAAAGATGCTTTCAAAGAGATTTGGATAAAGAAGCAGAAGATATTTCAGCACTAATATTTGCGATGTATCTAGTAGGCGGCATAGAGGATTATTCAATTGATTTTAAATAACAGGACTCTAGCCATTTTCCAAATCTAGTAAAGATGTATCCGCTCTACATTTACGTCCTTTTGCGATAACTCAAAACCGCCCAGCCGTTGAGAACAAGACCAAATCCAAGCATGGTAAGAATATGCCTGGATATATCGGCCAATCCGCTTCCTTTTAATATTACCAGACGCATCACATCCACAAAATAAGTAACAGGATTTAAATTGGTAATGATTTGTTTTTTGTTGTTATACAATGACATTGAGAGAGTATCTATTCATATTTTTTTAATTAAGCTGTACTCCCAGCACCTAATAAAATTAGGGCTTCTATCTCTAGAAGCCCTAACAATGCTTAGTTATTGTATTTGGATAGCCACCGTGATTTGATTTCTGCTCTCAGGTTAATAAATTCAAGATCAGTTCCCTGCGCGATTGCGTCCAAAGGAAAACGTAATGGCCGGGTTCCTCTCTCCATCTGAACCAGCTTAAGCACCCCATCGGCAATGACCTGCGGGTCCATATTAAACTCAGTCATTTTATTATAAAATGCAGTACCAAGTGCATTGAATCTTTCATTTGCTTCCTCGCCATAGGCCCCCACTACTTCCCGCCTGTCGGCGTGAACGCCTGCTTTACTGCCGTTATTCATTTGGGTAGGATAAACGCCGGGCTGAATGCTTACACTCTCGATTCCGTAAGTTTTGAGTTCTTCAGAGAGCCCTTCGGTGATGCTTTCAACCCCGAATTTCGATGCCATGTAAGGTATCATAAAAGGCAGAGTATGTCCGCTTGCACCGGAAGTAAGATTGATAATGAGTCCGCTTTTTTCCTGACGCATTCCGGGTAAAACGGCTTGTATGGTACGTAATACGCCATAGAAATTCACTTCAAACATGTTCCGGATTTGGTCGAGGGAATATGCTTCCAACAGGCCATAACCGGATACGGCTGCATTGTTAACAAGCACATCGATGTGCCCATACCTGCTCAATACCTTTTCGAAGGCCTGCTTAACAGAGTCATCACTCGTTACGTCAATCTCTACTACTTCAACGTTAGCTAAACCACCGAGCTCTTGTGCAGCCGTGGCATTTTTGCCATCAACATGGCGCATTCCGGCAATTACAGTATTTCCTGCTTCTGCGAGTGTTTTGGCCATCAGTTTGCCAAATCCGGTACTTGTGCCGGTTATTAAAATCGTCTTAGACATGATCTAAATTTTTAATCTTGTTCTTCATTGAACATTACAAAGGTTCAATATCCCGTTAGCGTGCTCAATGACATTTCTTAAGAAAGCAATTGATAAATATCAATTGGAAATGATTAGTGGTGGGTTAAATCAGGAAGTCGACTTTAGTTTAAGGCTTTGGTTCCTGACTCTGCTGAGCGTTTCGGGGGTGATGCCAAGATATGAAGCGATCATGCTTTGTGGCAACCGGTTTGCAAAGCCCGGATACCGTTCGATGAAATTTCGGTACTTCTGCTCTGCAGTATAGCTTATTGCTGCCTCAATGCGGTTTTGTGAAGCTATAAAACTCCTCTCAAGAATCTCACTTACCATGTTGTTAAGTGCCGGAATTTCTTTGCAAAGCATTTCAAAATTTGCTTTGGTGATTAATACCACTTCGGTATCTTCTACTGCATCGATATTAAACCGGGAGGGATTACCGCTTATTAGACTTTCACGATCTCCTGCCCACCAGTTTTCTATTGCAAAGGCGAGAATATGCTCAGTGCCTTTCTCATCAACCGAATAGGTTCTTAAACAACCTCGTGTTACAAATGCATTGTACTTCCACACATCATCTGCCTGGAGAAGATATTGAAACTTCCGAAGTTTTTTTACAATCGATACTGCTTTAATTCGGACTGCATCATCTTCAGATAATTCAATTTTACTGTCAAGGTAATTTTTAAAAACTTCGTACATAATGCAGGCTTTGAAAGAGTAGGTGAATATTTATATAAACGGTCGGTATGAATCCTGATTCATCTTAGGATTGAAATGCAAACCGGGTGTGAGCCAGTAAAGTAAAATTATCCTCGAAAATCGGTAATTGAACGGCGAAAGAAGGATTACCACTGGAAACAACACCGACATATACAGCACCGGACTTTCCAGGTTTCCGGTTAGAAGATAGGTT
>DASVUU010000819.1:0-2833 GCA_036386935.1 Cytophagaceae bacterium
TTCTAAAACCGACCTTAAACCTTGACGATCACTTCTGTTACACTGACACTCTTGTGCTAGACGCCAAGCCTAAAAACTTGCCTCCGGTAAATGGAATCATTCAATGGTATGACAATAACTCCCTAATGTTTAATCAAAATAGGGCCTTGCTCGTCGTTCCAAGATCTTCGGGAAAATATCTGGTCTCTTATACCTTTGGCAATTGTGTTGTGAGAGATAGCGCTACTGTTACACCTCCACCAATAATTCAGACTAAAGATGTTTATGGCTGTAATAATACCTCCTTACAAATTTCTACAACTCAAATACCGAATGTGAAGTATGCATGGACCTTCAAAGGAGCTGCAATCGGTGCAACATTCAATCCCTCGTTAAATGTTTTGCCGGACACAAACTACTATAAGGTTGAGGTGAAGGACCTTTTAGAGTGTAGTTCATTTGATAGTGTAAGAGTTGTAGGGATTCCTGTGCCTAAGGTCAATATTAACGACACCGTGACCTGCAGCAAGGAGGTAGTGTTGAAGGCTAGACCAACAAATATAAAGGGAGTCGACAGTCTTAAGTTAACTTACACCTGGAGCAGGAACAACGTAGCACTTCTTCCTACGTCTAATTCCCTCACTGTTTTACGTCCTGATTCTGGACTTTATAGAGTGAAGATCATGGTAGAAAACTGTCCTGGCAAAGACTCCGCACTTGTAAGGTTTAATCCAATACCATCAGCGCTAAAGGTTCACTCCTATAAAATTTGTGCTCCCGATTCAGTAGAAATTGATGGTGGAAAAAACGTTGGCAGCACCTATGTTTGGATGCCTGGCAACCTCAAGACACGCAATATAAAAGCGAAGGAGGCCGGAAGATATTATGTTTCTATTACAAATAAATATAACTGTACCACGGTCGATAGTGCCGATGTGATACACTCTTGTATACCAAAAGTACATATCCCTAACGCATTCCTGCCTGATTCAGATCCGGGTTCGCCTGACAAATACTTCAAGGTATTCGGCACGGATTTCACCAATTTCAAAGTAATAATCTTCAGCAGATGGGGTGAAATCATATTCTATTCAGAAGATAAAAACATCGCTTGGGACGGAACCTACCGAGGTCAGCCTTTAGATATCGGCGTCTATCCGTATATTATTACCTACGAAGGGACATCCCCAGATTTCAAAGGGCCGTATAAGGTAGAAGGTCAAGTTGTGATTGTGAAGTAAGTTTATGTAGAACAGCTTTCAATCTCATCGAAACAAATTATATTTGAAGGACTTATCCCTCAGATATAATTTTTGTTTTTCTTTTTGATAAAGATTTCATGAAAGGTATATTTTTATTTTTACTTGCTTTCGTACTCCTACTTCCTTTAATAGGGTCAGGGCAGCTAGTTTGTATAGACGCCGCAGGATATCCATCTGGAACTAAATTAATAACTATTTGCCCTGGTACTGGAATTAGTGTGACGGCTAGAAGATGTATAGGAACTGGGGGCATTTTCCAATGGACGAGAGTAGATGATCCAAACGGCGAATCATTCACAGACAATCCCAAATTCGTAACTGACTCTGGAACATGGGTGGCTACCGATGTTTCCAACCCCTTAAATCTCTTGTACGACACAATACACGTCGGTTTCTATCCCTTCAAAATTGGTGGCCTTGACTATAAAAAGTGTGTAGGACAAGCCATGAATCTATACCTTGAAAGTCCATCGCAATATTCTAATATTTCGTGGTACTGGAAAGATTTTCCTACACCTCGAGGTAGTGGCCCGACCTATAGCTTTATTATAGAAGGGGCGGGTTTTGTAAGAACCGAAGCCAGGCATAGTAGTGGATGCATAGCAACTGCCTATACACAGATTCCAAATTTAATCCCTCCATTGATTGGTTTCAAAAAAGATGCGGCAATCTGTAATGGGGATTCATTGATTCTTACTTCGCCATCCAACAAAAATGATTGGTATTTCAACGGTCTAAAATTCACAGCGCCAAAAAATTACACCGCCAAAGTTGAGGGCAAGTACAAGCTTATTGCTTACAATGATATTGGTTGCAATAGCGTAGATTCAATAAATTTAAAAGTTAATCCGAAGCCTGAAGTAACATTAGGAAATAACTCCACCACTATTTGTTTCAATCAAGGATATAAATTTAATCCAACTTTTGCATTAGCTGGTACTGCGCCATACAGCTATAGATGGTCTCCTAAAGCTACTTTGTCTGATAGCACTATTGCTACTCCTACAGCTAGGCCATCCATTAATACAAACTATAGACTAATAGTAAGTGATTTAAATGGCTGCAAAGATACTGCTTCAATCTCAGTTAATTTATATCCTAAGCTGAAGGCTGGGGTTGTCTTTTCTGATACCACTGTTTGTCAGTTCCAAAAAATTACCCTCAAACCGCAGTCTAGCGGTGGAACTCCTTTCGGAGGCATTCCCTACCTTTATACCTGGCTATCTAATGGTGCAATTCGTGACAGCAGTTTCGCGACACCTGAGTTTGCTCCATCAAGAAATACAAAGGTCACTCTGCTTGTAAGAGATCAAAATTGTCGAGACACCGCATCGGTGAATGTGAATATCTCAGATCTGAGAGTTCAAATCACTCCTAAAAACGTCAATTTATGTCTCAAAGATAGCATCAAACTAACAGCCTTGCCTGGGGGAGGAAGTCCTTCCTATGACATCACTTGGTCATCCCAATTTGCAACCATTTCCAATAGCAAAAATCTGTCGCCATGGGTGAAACCCAGCCTTACTGGTGATATCAAAACTTCTGTTCTGGTTAGAGATAATATTGGTTGTACTTATAAAGATTCGGTTAAT
>DASVUU010000820.1:0-5727 GCA_036386935.1 Cytophagaceae bacterium
GCGAGAATAAAACTGCTCAACATTTCTTTGTACTGCATCCGCTGGACTGCCACTATACCCAGCATGATCTCCGTCGTAGGTAGTAGCACCATCATTTTTTGGTCCTACGATATCATAATTGGTCCCCTGTTGTTTCAGCAGTTCATTTAGCTTTTTTCTATAGCCTGGGGATTCTGTTGTTGACTCGCCCACTGGCAAAATTTTTATCTGGGAGAAGACATTTAGACTGCCAATTAGGAAAAACAAAGTAACGTAGCTTTTTTTCATTTTTATCAATTTAGGTTTCAATTAATTCGGTTAGTTATACCCTAATAATGATAAAGTTAACAAAAAAATATTTGACAACCTGCTGATCACTAACGGATTAATAATTTGAAATATAAGATATTTAAGACCTAAGGTGATAATTAGATGTAAGATTGTTTGCTACTTTTATATTTAATTAACTTCATTTAAAGTAGTTAAATAGGGCTGATTGATATAAAGAATTTAATTTTAATTTGAACTATTCTAAGAAAAGTTTTTTAAAATAAAATGGAGTTGTGTAGACAAGCTTCGCTTTAATCTCGTAAAGGAGTATAATTCCTCATACGAATACAAAGAAAAATAAGGTACAGCCACATCAAAGCTGAGTAGATTAGCAGAAATTAAATAATTGGCTGCATTATTATTGAATATGAAAAAGGCATTTTAAATGCCTTTTTCCTCACTCTATCTAACCAGCTAATATAAAACCACTTTAGTTTGGAACACTTTTTCTGATCCATAGGCATAAACAAGGTACAAGCCCTGGGGAAGTTTACCTGCGTCCACCATCTTGGTAGACCCAACATACACTAAATTTCCAGAGGAATTGAAGATCTCAATTTTATGAAAATTTTGAGAACCTCTTACCTCAAATGATCCGCTGGCGGGGTTTGGAAATACCGAAAAAGCATCCCTTTCTGCATCGTCTAGTTGAGTAACGACGCCACCTAGATCTATGGTTGACTTAGTTTTATGTATTCCATCTTGACCTAAGTCCAAATAAATATCCTGAATACCCGTCAGATTTCCTTTTGGAACATTTGTGAAAGTGGTTGCCTTGGAAGCAAAATTATACTCCATGTTTCCTCCGGAAGACGCAGTGCCAATTTTCAGTTTAGTATTAGAAGCTATCTTCCTTCCTGCAGGTAAGCCTGAGACGGTAAACTTCTTATTGGGAAAACTTGCATTGTCATAGGTAACCACAATATCAGCAACGTCACGTGGTCGTGCTAGGGCACCAGCTACAAATGCAGCTTTGCCAGATTCAAGTGCTCCAATATCAGGGGCTGTTCCAACAAAAGCGTCAGTATAAGGCGCAAGCACCAACCCCGCGTCTATCGCAATGAAACCCGCAGCCGGGATGAAATTACCATTTACTTTATCGATATATTTTGGATCAGCAGCATACTTGTTACTAGCGGGCAATCTTGTTGGGCCATAATTCTCGCCAGTTGTGATATTATTTTCTATGGGAAATGTCGCTCCAGCAATGTTCCACTCAAAGTTTCTAAATATATTATTTTTAACTTCCGAACCGCTAACGTCCTCCTTGGCAGAAATCACAATAGGAGAGTCATAAAGGGTGTTGTTATAAATTTTGAAGTTTTGATTATAATTACCTGGAAATGTTGGAATAGATATTCCTGGGGCAGAAATATTCCACATCAGGTTATGGTGTAATAAGTAATTTTTTGTATTTCCCTCGAAGTAAATCCCTGAGGTGCCATAAAACATTTTAGCTCCATCGGATAAGCCTTTACCATCGTGGAGATGATTGTAGGCTACTTCAGTATTTTGGCCATCGAAATCACGCGTGGCCATCATGATACCTCCATCAAATGTCCCTTTCCCACATTCAGAAGCGTCATTGTACCAAACCTTGCTTTTGGAAGATTCTCGGAAATCTATTGCATTGGGTCCACCAGAACCCCACACTGTATTATTTTTAAGTTCCATATTATCTCCTGAGCAACCCAATAGCAGCCCTGCCATTCCCAGGTACCCGGCATCATGTATTACATTGTTATAAGCTTTGCTATTATTCCCAGTAAGTTTAACGCCATCTTCTACCGCATAAGCTATATGTGAATTGGAAACGACGCTATTAGCTCCATTGAGCACAATACCTAACTTTTGGGCATACCACCACCCATACACGATAGAAGAGTGAGCCGTATACTGTGCATCTATTCCGTCAATCGTTAGATTGGTAGTCCCCGCATTTGTCTTGATCCCGCCGCCTAATATTTTCAAATTACGAATGGTGATGTAGGCCTTATCCTGTAAAGCAAATATATCGCTCCTTTTTTTTGCCTCAACTAGATGGTTGTTTGGCGAATCTCCGTTGGGCATGTATACAAAAACAGTATCATCGCTTCTCCTAAACCACTCCCTAGGTGCGTCTAACAATTCATATTTACCCCACAAAAAATAAATATCTCCTGCGCGCAAAGCATATGCATCCCCTGGCTCAAATTCATAAGTAAAATCGAAATTGGTGCCATTCTTTGCTGTTACTTTGCCTGTAACTGGCCACCAGAATGCCCCACTAAAGAAGTGTACATATGCACCAATCAAGGAATTTGAAGAAAGGGATGGTAATTCATTGTCTGTATAGTTGGCGCTCACCTTTTGGTTATCGACTCCGGTAGTGAGCATTTTTGCTCCTTCAACGACTGCATAAGAAGATCTTTCTATGATAGCAGGATTGCCAGATATATTAGGCCAACGTGCCTCTGTTTGCATCTCGCCATCCACGAAAATCTGATCCAGCCCTTGAGTTTCTTGGCCTTGCAGATTTAGTGTTCCATTCATTTTTGCCTTCCACACCTTTCCACTTGGGTGGCTTTTCTCAAGCACCCATTTGCTCACCTGCTCGGTAGCAGAAATGGTCACCACTTCATCTTTATAATTGGTATAAACGATAGGTTTACCAGCACTTCCTGAGTTAGCCGGTGTAATCGTTTCCCGATAAATTCCCTTTCTTATAAAAATGGTATCGCCTGCAACAGCGACAGTTGAAGCCTTCTGGATGGTCTTAAATGGACTTGCAAGGGTGCCTAGGTCGCCAGAACTCGCTCCGTCGACATAGTAGTTCTTGGCATAAGCCGTCGTACAAATCGCGATGGCTAAAATTAAGGTACAAGGTTTAATCATAAGTGATTGTGTTGAATTAATGGAATATTCAGATTGTATCTACTCTATATTTAAATATATAGTCCAAATTTTTAATGGAATATTACAATTATATGGATAAAAACAAAGAATTGCAAATGACAATTTTCATATTGTCCTGATAAACAATTTGTTATACCTAGACCTAATACGATTAGAACACTAATAAACCTTGATTTTACGACCTGCTACTCTAAGGATGACTACCTTACATAGATGAATGGTCACTAAGCGATACGGATAAAAACCTCTTAAGATATTTGAAAAAAAATAATATTGATTACGTGCACTACTGGCTTGCGCTCGATCTGTATTGACTATGAAAAAACTATACTTCAAAAATGTGCACCTTGCTTAAGACACCACGACCACAATGTGGTACCACAAAGAACTTAGGCAAAAGGATAAAAAAATAAGTTTTGTAATTACTATCCTTAATTAATTACTGCAACATTCGCCGTTCTTTGTATTATTCACTCCTTTATGAATCTGTGTATCTTCACTCCCATTGTGGAATTTAAGGTAAGTCTATATAAGAGAGGTTTAAGGTTTCCAACTGGAATACTTCCATAGGTAGCACTACCTTTTTGAATACTTTTACCATCGGGTGAGGAAATTCGTAAGTGGAGTTCAAATGCTGTTCTCCTTCAACCATATCCTCAGCGTAAATTGAATCACTCCTCCTTTACAAAGCGTTGCAAAGTTTGTAATTCGTTACTCATTATTCTAATGAGGTACAAACCTGCATTTAAGTTTTCTATAGAAATAGATCTGTTTCCGACTATCCCAGTTTGCAAGGTAATACCCTCAATAGAGGTTATTTCGTAACTTGCCTTTTCTGAAATGTTTCCATTAACGGTTAATTCAGTTTTCACTGGATTAGGGTGAATTGTACAATGTACTTTATCTGCAAAATTTCCAATACCAGTTGTTAGGCCAGGTGTCAACTTATATACTTCAACCTGTTGGCTTTCTAATGCGCCGCTGATAATGCCATTTGAGTAAGTCACCGATGAAGGCATTCGCGTGGATACAGCAGTAACCATGTGTTTAGCATATTTCGAAGGCAGCGTAAGACTAACGGTTTTACTCTTACTGTAGGTCGTATTTGCCAACACCACCAAGCAAGTATCGCCCGATTCCCAATAAGAACTTACTAATTCAGCATCTGACGTCGATTTGCGGGTAAGCTTGCCATCCAGAAGCAGGGTTTGTATAGATTTTACATCTTTACTCAAAGATTTAAATTCACTCCACAAGGCTGGTTGGTTATCCTTCAGATCAAAAGAGAAATCATAGTTTATCACACCTTTGATACCTGCGGCCACACCTGTATAAAGCATATTGCGCAACTCGCTCACCGTTGGGTAACGAGGATTGTCAGACTGCTCTCCCCAGCTGAACGTTTGCAAAGTCATGACCAATGGCCGGTTGACCAAAGCGGCACTTTGCACATACCCTAATGTACGCAGATAGGTTTGCGCCAACACTTTGCTTTCCTCCCAATCAGACTCACGGTGCGCGCCTATGGGATAACACTGATAGGCAGACACGTCTGCGATACTTGTAAATGAATTAGCTTCCGCTCTACCTGCAGCAGTAAAGCCTGTCAAAGTCAAAAAAGTAAGGTGTTTGTTGTCCAAGCCTTTCACACCGTTATGAAGTTTAGCAAGGTACTCAAGGCTGCGGGTTCCATTATCACCATCGTCGGTGAGCATATAGCCAAATGTAGCAGGATGATTTTTATATTTCTTTGGGGGATTGAAAATAATTGGATCCTCACGCACACTGGTATTCGTAACACCAATCAACATCTTAAAATTACTTTTCTGAGCTATATCAAGCAAGTTATTGATTTCAGCTTGGGCTGCTAGTGAATTGATGTCCTCAATGGTAGATATATTAAACCCGGCTGCTATCATATCATTGAGTGCTTGTATTTTACTTGCATCGCTCTCGCTCCAAGGAATGGAATAGGCTCCGAACGGAAAAAAGGGGTTGCCGTCTACCAGAATAGTACCGTCAGAACGCAAGCTAGAGGTGGACTGGCCGAAAGCCACAGTCTTTGCCACAAGGCAAAGTAAGAGCAAGAGATATATTTGTTTCATAGCTTCAGTTAAAATATTGTAGAGATATATGGCATTCTAGCAAAGCTTAGGGTCTGTTGTCCCCTCCTACTCTATGTCTAACCTTCCTGTTATATCGCCCACTCTCAGCAAATACAGGCCTTTAGGCAACGATCTTATATCTAGTTCTACCTCTCCTTTTGTCGTTTTTTGCACTAGAAGTTCTTTTCCATGTAAGTCGAACAAGGTAATATCTGAGCTTGCCGGAGCATTTCTAATGTGAAGCATACCATATGCTGGATTCGGGTAAACATTGAAGCTCTTTGTGACCGTACCATCTTGGATTGGAGTGATTGGATTGCAGTTGGGCGTAATTTGTGCGAAAAACTTACTATCGGTAACCAATGGACTCCCGTTTTCATTGATAGGGTCTGATAACACAGACAATGTTTTATTATTA
>DASVUU010000821.1:0-4919 GCA_036386935.1 Cytophagaceae bacterium
CTACGCGTTCAAAAACCTAATTTTCACGAAAGACTATGCTTATGCAACAGCGAACCCCGAAATGATAAATGTATCCTTCTTTAGATTTGACCTAAGTAAGTTCTAGCGGAATAAATTTTGGAGTGTATGACTTTGCAGGATGGAATGAAAGCATCAATATCTAGCAATTATTTGGCTATCACAGTCATTACTTTCTTCTCAAAATAATCTCCCCGACCTTATAAATTTAGCAGCAAATATCTGTCTTTAATCAAATATCAATTGAACACTTCCCTCTGTTTTCTTATCATTTTTATCACATATTTTCAATTAACTTATGCACAGCAGGCCCAGATCGATCAGAAAACTGATCAGGCTGCCATTCCTCAAATAATAAAAGATACTATCTATCTGAAAGGGATATACACAACTCAAGAGGGATTTTTGGCTAATAACCCCGCCATCAAAGATCCATTTATCTTTGAACTCAAGGTTCCGGAAAGCAAAAAGAATACAACGTACAGGTTATATCTTGCCAAAGATTCTCTGTCGAGGAAGAAAAAGCTAAAGACAAAAGTCTGGGGATTTTCAGATGGATACGGAGTTTATATTTACAATAAAAAATATAACTCTTATCACCAAATTAAATCATTTGGGAAATACTTTTATTATACAGACGAAGGCGTTGTCCTTCACCCCACCTACCTAGCACTTCCTATAGGAGTTCCAATGGTGCGGATCTACACAGGAAGCTATAACGTCGCCTATAAATTGCAATATGTCATTGATTGGCGAAAACGAAGAACTTTGACGCTGAACGATCAAGTCATGACCTACATACTTTCTGATAATAAATTTCTACTCAACAGTTATAAGAAGGACCAAGGAAGGGACAAAAAATATTTTCAGTATATTCAGGAATACAATAAGATCTTTAGAGAATCATTTTAACATTAATTTCTGAAATTTTGCGTGATCATATAGCCATACATTCCGCCATCCAAGATACCGATGCCGACTCGGCCGAACTGAGGACGTAGTATGTTGGCACGATGGCCCGGTGAGTTCATTAGGCCTTGATGAGCTATTGAAAGTGTTTGTGCCAACGCCAAGTTTTCTCCTGCAGTAATAAATCTAACCTTGGCCCTCCTAATTCGATCAAAGGTGTTTTTCCCATCAGGTGTGATGTGTGAAAAATAACCTTTTGCAAACATATCTCGTGAATGACTTCTAGCTACTTCAATTAATTCGAGGTCCATTTTAAGAGGTTTCAATCCCGCTTTATTTCTTTCTTCATTTAATAGAGTGAGCATCTCCGATTCAAGGTCCTGTCTTACTTTGGGGTGCTTGACAGAAAAAGGCAATTTAATGGCTTTCTCAGAAGTAGGGTGTATTGTAAGTTTGTTTAAGGTATGGTTTACAGCTTTGTCAAAGATAGGGGCAAAGGAATTTTCAACATGTTCAAGTGGGTCAGTTAGCTTATTTGCAATTTTACTTTCCTTTGCCTGTGTTGAAAGCCCATCAAATAATGGCATAGCCAACAAAAGGAAGGCCAATATAGCTGCCGTAACAATCCCACTAAAAGTACCTGGCAGAATGCCTAAGGACCTGTTTACGGGGTGGGTATGCGCCTGCGGTGAAACCTTCTTCAAAATGGCGCCAAATATTAATGAAAGAACAATGCGCGATACAAACATTGTAAACAAAAAGGATAACGGCGCTACCCAAACCGACTCACTTGGTATCCACCTGGTGTAATAATCGGCAACATAGGGGTATAGTAAAAACGCCAGTAATAAGCCGCCTATCCAAATAGCTAGATCTGACATTCCTAAAATAAAACCATTTATCCATCCATGGTAGATAGATAGTAGGATGACGATTATCAATAGGACATCAATATAATTCAAGGGTATAAATTCAGTTCAGACATTTAAGCCTCTTTGATTAAGAATTGTTTTGAACGGTTGATTGGTAAATTCATTTTCAAAGTATGTAAAAATCGTCGTAGCCCATTATAATCAATGCCTGTAGATCAGTTTGGTTTAAATTACTTGCTTACAGTTTGTGGATTAGTTTATTGTAAGCTTATTCTCCTCAGCAGTTGAACATATGAATTTTAGAGGCGTTATTTTGACTTAACATAGTTGATCTAATGACTCAGATACCTAAAGAAAATCCTTTTACAAGTGCTATTGCTTTGTTTCGTGAAGGTTATAATTTTATCCAAAATAGATGTGCTAAAAATAAGTCAGACCTGTTTCAAATAAGTTTTCCGGGGATGCAAATAATATGCATGACGGGCGCGGAAGCGGCAAAGATTTTCTATGATCCTCAAAAATTTGTTCGTAAAGGAGCCATACCGGTTAGGGTACAGAAGACCTTGTTGGGTACCCGCGTGATACATACCCAAGATGGCGAGGCCCATAAAAAACGGAAGCAAATGTTTATGTCTATGATGACAGAGACGAATATTAAGCACTTAGCCACTTTGGTCGGAGACCACATGGAAAAATACGCTCTTCAGTGGACGTCAGCTCCAAGTGTTGTCCTTTTTGACGAGGTGCGCAAGATACTTACCGCAGCAGTCTGTGAATGGGCGGGCGTACCTTTAAAGGAGGGTGAAGTCAAAGCCAGAGCGGACGATTTCATTGCAATGGTCGACGCATTTGGCGCTATGGGCCCAAGATTTTGGAGGGGTAAGCTTGCAAGAAAGAGGACAGAAAAATGGATCATGACACTGATCGAAAAAGTAAAGAGGGGAGAGATGATCGTCAAAGGAGGGTCGCCACTTGAGGCAGTTCTTGATTTTCGTAATATTGATGGAAAACCGTTTGATGCTCACTTAGCGGCCGTGGAATTAATCAATTTTCTTCGTCCTACAGTAGCCATTAGTTACTACATCGTCTTTGCCGCGCATGCATTACAAAAGTACCCTCAGTATAAAGAGCTATTAGCAACAGGTGACGATGTGTTGATGGAGCAATTTATAAATGAAGTTAGAAGATATTATCCTATAGGTCCCTTTATTGGAGCAAGGGTGAAGGAAAACTTTGAATGGAATGGATATCCTTTCCGCAAGGGAGCAATGGTGTTACTGGATATTTATGGCACCAATCACGATGCTAGATATTGGCCAAAGCCACAGGAATTTTCCCTTGAGAATTTTCAAAATTGGGATAAAAGTCCTTTCGATTTTATCCCTCAAGGTGGCGGCGGGTATTACAGTGGACACCGTTGTCCAGGCGAATGGATCACTATTGATGTGATGAAGGTTTTTCTAAATTATCTTGCAAAGAATCTCTCTTTCGAAATGCCTGCTCAAGATACGGAATATGATCTGCGGCGTATGCCTACCTATCCCAAGAGCGGCATTGTCATCTCAAATGTAGTATATCATAAAGCCGAAACTGTTGGGCAATATTAAATTAATGCTATTCATACGAGTAACCGTTAATAAATCATGTTCTATAGTTAATTAAGGAGGTAGCCTTAGAACTACTAGAATTGTCAACCAGGACTATTTTCATGTGAGCTTTGATACCTTAACTTTGCAGCATAACGATTGTTCTGTGCCTGGACAGTCGACGTAGCTGTTCGGTTTTGAACAATTGGCCTTTATAAAGGTAAGTAGAGAGGCAAAACCTAGATTTTTAATGTAGACAGTGTATTTTATGGATATTAAGCATCACAATTTTGAGGAAAACGGCACCTTTTTAGCGATGAACGAGGAAGTTGAAGCAGGACGAATGACGTATTCCTGGCGCAATGGCGATAGAATTGTCATCAATCATACTGTAGTTCAGCCTGATTTTCAGGGAAAAAATATTGGGAAGCAATTGGTGATGGCAGCGGTAGACTTTGCAAGAGAGAAAAATATCAAAATTGTGCCTCAATGCAGTTTTGCTCGAAGAATCTTTGATAAAGAGGAAAATCTACGCGACGTTTTATAGCACTTAATCCAAAGAAAAGGCTCGCTTAACTAGCGTCAATTAGAAGTTCTAATAGCCTTGCTATTCGTTTAAGAATAAATACGAATAATATTTACGACGAATACAAAATCATTAGATCTTTATTATTAACGAAATAGGGCAGTGGTCTGATCCCATGAATTCGGTGTGAATGGAGGCATCCTTTACAGCGTTGACTAGAGAACTGTTGACTAAAAAATAATCAATGCGCCACCCGACATTTCGCGCACGAGAGTTAAAGAAATTATTCCAATAGGTAAATTTTATGTCTTCCGGATGGAAATGTCTGTAAGTGTCAACAAAGCCTTCCTTTAAGAGTAAGTCGAACCCATCGATTTCTTTCTGGGTATATCCTGCCGATTTATTGAAGTTTTCCTTCGCTCGTGCGATGTCAATAGCCTGGTGCGCTACATTCATATCACCTGCGATAATCACAGGCTTTTTGCTGTTTAATGCAAGTACATAACTTCTAAAATCAGCATCCCATTTTTCACGATAGTCTAACCGTTTCAAGCCATCACCCGAATTCGGCGCATATACTGTGACTAGATAAAATTTTTCATACTCAGCCGTAATCACGCGGCCTTCGAGGTCATGTTCCTCGATGTTCATATCACAGACCAAGCTGATAGGTTCTGTTTTTGAGAGAATCGCCGTTCCTGAATATCCCTTCCTAGCTTTTGAAGAGTTGACGTAGACTTTATAATCCGGTAGTAAGGCAAGCACCGTTTTTGCCTCTTCGGCACTGGCTTTCGTCTCCTGCAAACACAAGATGTCAGGATCCAATGTTTGGATGTCTTTCAAAAAATCTTTTTTTATGATTGAGCGAATGCCATTAACATTCCAATTTACCAAGTGAAGGGTTCCCATATTTTTAATTAAAAAGGGAAATTAGCAAAGAAAATGGAAATTAACAGATGTGGCTGGAATACGGCTACCCGATAAAAAGATGCCCCAAATCTGAGAGAG
>DASVUU010000822.1:0-10243 GCA_036386935.1 Cytophagaceae bacterium
TAAATACGCCAGTCTATATCTACGCACATCACAAAACTAGTTGGGAAAAGAAGATTTGCTAATTTTTTTGATTTTTTTTCGATTGGTTGAAGGCTCAAATCCTTCCGAGTACACTTGCTATACAAAAAGCGAGAAGCTTCCGCCAGAGGGTGGAAATTAAGTCAAAGGCCATTCTCGATTTATAGTATGCCCATATTACCTCTATTTTGATATCAAACTATTTAAGTTGTGGGATACCATCAAGATTTTTTAACCATTTATTTACACCGTTTTTTTGAGCTTCTGTGATATTCCGATATTTGCACAAGGATTCTTTAATTGGGACTAAATAATCATTTGCCCTTTCCCCTAGCAGACTAATTGCTATATTGATCCAAAATAGATGGTTATAAAACTTTTGGAGATTTACGAGCTTTAAAGACGGCTTAGTCTTAAGCTCGATATTGGTTATATGTTGAATTTCAATTTCGTCCAATCGTCCTAACATTCGGTATTTTAAATAGTAGTTTTTCAACGGCTCATAGGACTCGTTTAGATCTTTCAACAGCTTATTCTCTCGTAATTCTATATATTCAATTGCCTTCTTATAATCAATATCTTTCTGAATCGCGGATGCACTTGAAGATGAAAGTCTGCCTTTTCGAACACCTTCTATATCTAGATTAAATGCTAAAGTAAAGACGGTTAGATCAGGCATTAATCTTAAATCAAATTCATCACTAATATTGTCTTGCGCACATTTAGGCCCTGAAAAAACCTCCTCCTTTGTAACAACGTTTTCTAAAACAAATGCCTTTAACGACGTTAATTGCCGCCCACAAAAATAGCATTTCCTTTTCCCTTCAGTCAAATCCTTCCTAAGAGGCAAATAGTTCATATTGTATATTATAAATTGAACCTATAAAACGATTGAATAAACACGGATCAAGAATGACTATAGTGCCTCCGACACAGCAAGGTAAACAAAACCTATCCTTAGATTGGCCTTTCTTCCTTTAATGCATGCCGATGCAGTGAAATACGTCAATTTAAAATAAAGTTTATTACACAACCCGTGTCACAGACACTAAAATCCATTTAAAATCCGTAGTCTAAAGACGACGGATAGTGGGGGATGGCTTCATCTATTCCATCCTTGCAAGAAAATGCTGTAACAATAGAAATAAAAATAAGTAGGTAATTTTTCATACTATGACCGTTAGCAAAATAAGCTAAACCTAGCAATGTCAATTATCTTATACTTACGGTTCATATGTAAAGGTATAGAAATATTAGTTTTTTTACAGAGAGACGCTGCCAAATTAAAAGGCACAAGCGTGAAGCTTGAGCCATTGGGTTAAAAGGTATACCTATCATATACCCATTCCCCATCTTAGATTTTTTTTCTTATATCGATTTTACTAATAAAATGGTCAGCGACACGGTGAAGTAAACAGAACTTATCTTAGATTGGTATTTGCTTCTTTAGATAAAACATGCCAATGCGATACGTCAAGCTAAAATAGAGTATATTACACAACTCGTGTCACAGGCACTTAAATTCAATTATGGCGGTTAGTTTTCATTACCTTTTTCTTTCCGGCTTTCTGCAAAGTGACTTTAGATGCTTTCATGTTTAAAAATTGTAAATTAAGTATTTCGATTCGCTTCTCGTCCGATTTAAAATCCAAAGACCATTGTTTCTCCATAAAATTCAAGAGTCTGATTCCTCTATCTAGTATTTCTCTTGGTGTCCATTCTCTTAATCCAGAGATTTCATTTTCAGAGTATGAACCATATCTATATCCAACAGGATTTTCTTTATTGTCTACTTTTTCGGAAAAACATTTATTCTGTAAACTAGAATTTTTTGGCTTTGATAAGGGCAATAAGTTCCCTAAAGAGTTATTTAAAATTCGTCTTTCCTTCGCACCAAAATCATTGTATGGAATTTTCCAGCAATCCTCTTTTGCAGTCTGGGGGTAAATATGTTCTACTGATATAAAGTCTTCCTTATCTTGTATATATTCTGCCCAATCTATTTTATTCTTTTTGGTTTTAGACTTGTTTTTTAAAAAGGTTTCGTACTCATAAAGGAAGTACCTTATACCGCCCCATTGATAAAATCCTTCGCTCCTAAACTTCTCTGATAACCGGTCAATTAATTCAGGTTTGTCAATTATTTCTTTTGTTTTTTCTTCAAGCTTTACAATAAATTCTGTGACTTTCAACTCCCCCTTATTTATCTTAATCGCTGCCATAGAAAAGTCTATATAGGGCAAATTGTATCGATAGGACGTTAAAATTGAAAGAAAAGTAAACCTTTCAAGTTTGTGTAGAAAGTTTATTCTTATCTCTTTCTTAGGTTTTTGCAAATAGAATGCAAGTATTAGAGATGAAAAGTGCATTAAGCCAATACGATAAAGTTTATCTAAGAGTAATTTTTCGTCATCAGAAAAGTCTTTACAAAGAGGGGGGTTATTTATATTAAACCAAATCTCTACAGAAACTTGTAAGCTTTCCACGTAATCTTTAATGGCTTTTATTGACAATTTGCCTTTGTCTAAAATATTCTTATAAGTAAATTTATTATCAAGCAAAAAGTCTTCGTAGCCTTCTCGTAAATAAAAGTGAGGTCTTCTTATTCTCGCCTCATCCATGGCTTCTGGACTAAAAATTTCATGACCAAAATAAATGGTACAGTGGTTGTTTAAAAAGTTATCGTCATTAAGCGGCTTATCTTTGTTTTTTCCTAAATAATGATATACTCCTTTCCATCCATCGTTAATTATTTTTCTAAGTTGCTTTTTCTCGGGTTGAGCAGCTTTGAACTTTGTTGATAAGTAAATTAGTCTGTTCTTTAATAATTCTAAGTTTGAAAGAGGCTTACCCCTGTTATTCATTGTTTCAAAAGCAATGAATACATCTATATCTGTGGTTATAGCATAGATGTTAAAAAGTAAATTCTGGGTTACCTTTTTAAAAATTAACTCCTTTTCCTTTAATGGTAACGCTTTCAATTTCGATAAAAAGTAGTCTTTAGCAAACTCAAGGTTATGCGTATAAATAGTTATTTCTTTTCCATATCCACTTGTTGAATTTTCATTAAACACCTTCATTTTTAAAAACTCATACGATGGGTTGTCTTTTTCATAACCGAAAATATAAGATCTAGAAATTCCCCCATCTTTGGAATCAAAAATGTAACGTTTCTTTATTTCAGGGATAGAGCTATAATTAAGCTTGTCTTTTTCGTTTACAGATTCCGTCAATGCTTGGAGTAAAATTATAGTTGTTGTAAGTCTTTGTTGCCCATCGACCACATAATACGGCTCGAAATTTTTCGAATTTATTATCCAATTATCGTCTTCCCATTGCTTGTATATTTCTTTTGGGACTTTTTCAAGAGTTAATACACCTACATAATGATTCTTTCCATCTTCTAATTGAACAATATCACTCCAAAAGTCTTTAAGTTGTTTTTCTATCCAGGCATAACCTCTTTGATAATCTGGAATCCGAAATAACTTCTCTGTAAAGATTTTTGATATTGATTGTAATTGATTGTCCATATAAATATTTTTTTTATTGTACTAAATAAAATTGTACTTAAAGCTAAGGATACTGCGGTCGCTGGTTTTATATCGGTCATTTAGCCGATTCAAAACAGAACGCGCCATAAAAATAAGCATGAAAATAATGTGTTTAAAGCAAAGCATCAAAACTACCACTATCAATCTGCTGTCGAAACAAGAAACTTATGGCTGTAGTGTTATCCTTGGACTAACGTAAGTCTTATGGCTGAATTTTATAAATAACCTTTATGTTTTCTGTGGTCTCCATCTTTTCGACAAGTCGTTTTGATTAAGATGAATTTAACCATGTAGTATCCAATTCGGCTGGCTTTAAAAGTCAAACACATCTTTTCAAGGGGAAATATTAAGTGATTATCCTTTATGAATCTAAATATTTCCGATCCCTCTTGGAAAAAATGCCCGCCGCATTTTCTCTCTTGTTATTTCCCGTCCCTAAGCTGATTTCTAAGCCTTGTGTTTTCCGCCTCTAAATCAGTTCGAGAAGCCTTCCATTACCAGGAAATCTAGCGTGCTTTTTTTCGTTTTCGTTGCCCCTTAGTCTTTATTTTGAGGAAGTAGTTTTTCAACCCGTTCCCCGAGCTGCTTGATTTGGTCTTTGAAATCCATAAAATAGCGGTTTAGAATTTCCAATTTATGACCATTTTCGTCGAAAGCAAGTAGCAAAAAATATTGTGACACAATTCCTTATGTGCTTTTTTGGCATAATTAGTCGTATAAACTAGATAACGTTTACTATAAACTATTAGCGATAAATTTCTGCTACGCTAAATTGGTTTAATAAGTTTCATCTCCTAGCCACAGTTTTAAATTTGACTAAGGGAGATTGGATAGTTAAGAACGACCTTGGACTTTATGGTTCATCATTTTGAATGATGTAAGACTATTCGCTCTTAGTAGGTTTTTTTTGAAAGAAAAGAGAATAAATTCACAATTGGCTCTAACTTTAACAGGTGAGAATCGCTTTAGCTAACACCTCAAGGGAGAGGGTTCGAATCCTTCCGAGTGCACGTGCTATCGAAAGAGATGTTATTGCCTTGCTTATTATAGCTAAACGCTGCAAGGTTGAAATGTTGCAAGCGAGATGCTCTGGGCCATTAGGGGATCAAAAATAAAATTATTTTACTGGCAAACCACTGTCATTTACGATTAGGTTCTCCTCTTTTTGAAAGTTGATTCTATAATATACTTCTGTCCCAACCGCTCCTTCTTTAGTTTTCCCGGGGATCCATTTATGAGGATTCTTTTTGATCAACTGCTGTGCATACTCGTCATACCCATTCCCTATTCCTCGTTGAACCATCGGCTTGATTACGGCACCATTTGTATCAATGGTAAAGACAACAGTAACCTTCGCATAAGGGTTGCTCGGCTCGATTGTACCAACCTGTTTATTATTGTCCTTTATCCACTGAACAAATTCTCTACTTGGCTGTGGCTTTTCAATCAACTTGCGGCTGGTAAACTTATAGCGACTCTCTTGTTGTGCTTGTAACCTTGACGAAAGGCTAATAAATAAAAAGGCAATTAGCAGGTATTTCATAGTTTATAGTGTGGTTAATAACAAATTAACCCTTAATAAAAGTAATACCAATTGTAATTATTATTTAGTCCAATGACAAATAATAATTTTACAATGGGAATGCCGATATAACAGCCGTTTAGGGCAATGAAAATTGGCCTATTACGGATGTATAATCGGTATAAAGATAGCTCTATCTGTGATATTAATAGAACTTTTGGATTAGTATCGTTGTCAACTTTTTCTCATGACTTGGTCCGTGCCTAGGTCTCTTAACTAGAATCTAGCGCTAGCCTTTTATCCTGCTTTATTGCCTTTCTACGAGTTCATCCTCGGCAAGTTCATCTTCCTCCCCTAACGTCCCACGAAAAATAAATCCGATGATAAGTCCAAATACCAGTCCTCCTATGTGGGCTGCATTGTCAATTCCTCCGCCCAAGCCCATGAGTAAATTAAAGCCTACAAAGACGGACGTGCTTATCAGAAATGGTTTGGCGAATTCAGGCGTAAATACTTTAGTCAAAAGCAACGCGAGGAAGACTCCATATAGCCCGAAGATGGCTCCAGAGGCGCCAACACTCACAGTAGCCTCATACCACCAAATACTCGCGCAACTTGCCAAAAACCCTGTAACCAAATAGGCAATAAGATATTTTTTTGTTCCTAATAACGGTTCTAAAACTACACCAACAAACAATAGACCATACATATTTGCTAAAAGGTGTATCAAACCACCATGTAGGAATGTAGAGGTCAACAACCTCCACCCTTGTCCATTCATGGTTTGAGGACGAAAGTTTGCACCCCATTCCAATAGGTCTTGCCCTTTGAAGGACATAAAGCCTAAGCCTGCGAAAACCATTAATAAATAGATGGCCACATTGGCATATATTAAGATTGGGGTGATAAAATATCCTTCTTTTGGTTTTAAAAAGTCCAGAAATTCTTTGAGATCGTTTTCTTTTACGGGCACCCCCTTCTCATAACGAGCAATGGCGCCTTGATCAAACTTTGGAATTAAAATCATCAACAGCCAGACCGACGCACCTATGAAAAATGAACCGAAAATCCAGGCCAAAGTATTGCCTAGGCGTTGCTCGAAAGGCTCGTTCACAGATAAAAAGACGGGACTGTTAGCCGAGGCATATTTAGTGCATTTCTTCGTTGCTTCTTTGAAACCATCACCATCTTCGGTGTTTCCTACTCTATCAAGGTAAACAAACTGACTAACATCTTTTTTGTCGAAATCCTCTTGACTTTGCTTTGCAAATGCTTGATACTTTTCCTCTTTTTCATTTTCCTCCAAACTGTTGCTGATCCTTTCATAATATTCGATCCCGAGCCACGCTGAACAACTTAAGTTTGAAGTATCGGCTTCATTGTTTAAAATTGGAAGCACAATGTACAAATGCATATTAAAATCATTGTTGTGCTTCCCGCTGACATCAAAAGAAGGATGTACACCAATGTTTGTCTTGTCTATGTAAAAGTTTTTTACTTCATAGTACTTTGTCTGCTCCTGTTTGGCTATCGAACTTATGCTCTCCAATTGGCTTAGTTTCCCCGACGCCTTTTGTATATAAGTTTGGGCGATGAGGATAGGCACTGCTAATGCAAACCACAGGATAAAAATATAGAAGTCACCCCAACTTCCTTTTTTTGTCTTTAAGTCTAAAAGTTTAAGTTTCGGACGCAAATATAGAAAAATTGGAATCGCCGGAAGTGCCATGGGTATACCAAAATCTACAATAAACTCCTTAATTGAGAAAAGCTGGAGCTTGATAATAAACAGCCAATTTAAAAAGCTATAAAGTACGCAAAGCCCTACTGAGCTTAGTAAAAATGGAATGTACAGCAGCTTAATTTTCTTAGTAAATGTTGATGTCATCGTCTACAGGTTAGCATTCAAAATTGTGTTAACATTTGTTAATCACCGTAAAAAAATATTTAAGAATGCTACAAATGTAGTAACATTAATAAAATAGAAGAACACGAGGAAGTAAAAATATAGATTTAAAAAAGTATTTCAACCCTATGACTTTCTTCAATATTGTAACTAAGCCTCCCTCCTTTCAGAATACCGCGAGGCCCGCCAGGTGCAGGCCTCGTGAAATGCCTGTGCGGCGGGGCGTCCCAAGAATGATTGATTCAATGCCAATCTTTGACAGCTGAAAGATAGGTCCACACTATAAATAGCAATTGCAAGGGTATTCTAAACCATAAATAAGCCAAGCCATTGCCTTGGAAGGTTGCTTTTTGGTAGTCTACATGCTTGATTGCGGCGTAGATGTTTGCGGGAAGTAATAGAATAAAAAATATGATAAGCAGCCAGCCTGTAACCAGTCTAACGCTGGGGATAAACAGGCCAATTGCAGCTAGGATTTCAATGATGCCCGTTAGGTGTATGACCTGTGCTTTGTAGGGAACGAAGGATGGCAACATCATGGTCATGCCCTTGGTAAATGCAAAATGCCCTACCGCAGTAAATACAAGCATCGCCGATTGGGCGATTCTGCCGGAAAGTGCAAAATCGTAGGTGCCCCGAAGAAGCTTTGTTGCTAATAAGGAAAGTGCAAAGAAGCTTACTAAAACTATGAGTGGTTTCATCTTTTTTTCTTCAAAGGTCATTAATTAATGATAGCAAGGCAATGAACCTAGGTTAAGTAATGCGTCTTCTTATTCTGCTTAGGGCTTGGGGGGTGATGCCGATATAGGATGCCAAGTATTTGAGAGGAATTTGCTGTATCAAATGAGGCTGTTCGTCAAATAGTTTGAGGTAACGTTCTTCCGCCGTTTCGTGCAACAATGAAAGCTCACGTCTGGATTTTTTTAAAAACAAGTCTTCACTCGCTAGTCTTCCGATGGTGTTTCCAATTTCAGTCTCTCGGTAGATGTCTTGAAGGTCATCATAAGCCAGGCGCCAGAGGGTAAGCTCGGTCATTGCTTGAAGATGGTAGGCACAGGGTTGTTGTGTCAGAAAAGAGTCGTAGGCGCTCACAAAATTATCTGCAAACACAAAACCAAAGGTTAAGTCTGTATCCGCTTTGGGGATAAAGTAGCGCACTATGCCAGTCTCGACAAAGCTCAAATAGCGCTCGGTTTGGCCCGCCTTTAGAAGAAGGTGATTTTTAGGGAATTTATGCCTGTTAAGTTTAGAAGAGAATATCTGCCAATCCTTGTCAGATAGTTTAGTATGACTTTCGAAGTGTTTTCTAATTTTTTCCATTATTTTTCAGGCTACACCGTAGTCTGAACGTACCACCTTTCATGATAAATTATTTATATATTTAACCGTTATCACTCGGCCTGACTTTGCCTAAGACAGCGCATTCGGCGGTGGGCCGCCGGCAGGTTTTGCAGAACCTGCGGGTAAGGGAATAAATTCCGCATTGTCTGTCGGTGGTAATAGTATACGTCCTTGTTTCCAGTCTTCTTTAGCCTGTTCGATCCTTTCCTTGCGGCTCGAAACAAAATTCCACCAAATATACCTGTCGCCAAGATGTTCTCCGCCCAGCATCATTAGTGTCGAATGCGTTTCGGCAACGATCACGGGATCTATTCCAAGGCTGAATACCAATAGCTGCCCTTCCTCGTATTTTGTTCCGTCGACGGTAATACTGCCATTCGCAACATAAACACCTCGTTCGCTGTACCCCTTTGGTATGCCGAACCGGGCACCCGGTTCCAGTACGACATGCAGGTAAAATAAAGGCGAAGTCGTCTCCACTTCACTTTTTAAACCGAATGCCTCGCCGGCGATCAGGCGCATCCACAAACCGGTATCAGTAAAAATAGGCAGCTTGTCTGCTGTAAAATTCCTAAAGGACGGGTCTGTCTCTTCATCCTTTTCCGGTAAAGCGACCCATGTTTGGATCATTTCCAGTTTTCCGCCTGCCCTGACGGCTGGGTCTTCAAACCGTTCGCTGTGCGCAATTCCCCTGCCTGCTGTCATCCAATTAACCTCGCCGGGCTTGATCACCTGCTCTACGCCCAAGGAATCTCTGTGGGTAACCTCGCCGCTGAATAGATAGCTTACCGTGGACAAGCCGGTGTGCGGGTGGGGCAGCACGTCCAAACTGCTGTGCGTTGAGGTGGGTATGTTGACAGGGCCTCCGTGATCCATAAATATGAATGGCCCAACCATCCGCCGCAGCTGATAGGGCAAAATGCGTTTGACCGCGAAACCTGGTCCGATCATGGCCTGTCGAGATGATATGACGATATCTAGCATGATATTATTAGTTCTTTATTAAGAAACGACTTCATTATTTACAAGGAACACAAGGGTAATTATCTAATTGTTTTTAAATAATTGTACTTGACATTTTTTCCTATTCTACCAACAATTAACTTATTCAACTTCAAACTATTGCTGCATCACGATCTGAAAACAAGCAAACTGTTTTTGAAATGTTTATGCGTTTTTCTTAATAAGTGGAATAAGCTTTTCACCTATTAATTCGATGGACCGTAACAACTGCTGGTGCGATAAACCAGCGTTATCCATTTGGAAGGTAAATCGGTCTACCCCGCCAAGTGCTTCACTATGCCTTGCCAATTTTTCGGCTACATGCTCGGGGCTGCCCACCACTAATACGCCTTCGGGAGCAATTAAAGCATTGAACTTCGACTGGGTCACTGGGGGCCATCCTCGTTCTCTACCCAATTTCGTCCACAACTCGGCATAGCCAGGATAATAATCGGCAATGGCCTGCTCATTAGTTTCGGCGACGTAACCGGGAGAATGCAACCCAACCTTTAACTGATCCGGGGAAAAACCTGCGCGTCGGCCTGCTTCACGGTACAAGTCTACTAAAGGGCGAAAGCTCGCTGTTTGCCCGCCAATAACGGCGACCATCAGCGGCAACCCCAAAGTGCCGGCTCGTACAAATGATGCGGGTGTGCCACCTACCCCTAGCCATACTGGTAGTTTTTTCTGAAGGGCTCTTGGATAAACAGGTTGGTTATTCATGGCCGGCCTGAACTTACCTGACCAAGTAACAAATTCCTCGTCGCGTACCTTTAGCAGTAAGTCCAGCTTTTCTGCAAAGAGCGCATCATAATCTTTGAGGTCAAACCCAAAAAGTGGGAAGGCCTCAACGGCTGATCCACGTCCAACAACTAGTTCTGCGCGCCCCTTTGAAATGAG
>DASVUU010000823.1:0-2496 GCA_036386935.1 Cytophagaceae bacterium
CCGTTGGCTTGCATTATAAGTACCTTCGTGCAAATACTTGAGCAATATCAAATGCCAGCTTGTAAATTCATTTAACTAGCCAATTTAGAAACATTCTGTGAATATCTGCATCCGGTGCATTGGGCACTCCTGCATGAAAAACTGTATTTCTCAGCACTTCTAATTCTTGTTCTTTGTGGTGGCGCCTTGCGGTGCCAAGGGTGGGAGAAACTGCCACTTTCCGCATTCGTCAGCACAAAAAACCAGCTTTTACTGTGACTATAATTGGGCTGAAGCCCAGATTATTTGTAACGCCCCAGGTTTTACTGCTGTGCCTCATGCAGCAGCCCGTAGAGAAAGTTATTCAAGAATAGAAAATAATTCATCTATCTGAGTCGAGGTAAATAATCCCTCTGATCCCTGTGGCGTCATGTCGGTAAATGGGGATTCATAGAGGATTGCTGCATCCATTGTGCCATGTAGGGTTAAGTAATTCACAATCATATCCACAAATTCAATCTGATTGCACTTTCTTGTCCCATACATAATTGTAAAAATTATGGCGATTATCAGTTTAGCTTGGATGTAGTTTTGCTGGAGATATGCAATCAAAATCTATCTGCTGCTTGTACTTCAATTAAAATCTTTGCCCTCGAAGGCTTCGCTCGTTTATGCAAGTAATATTTGCAGGGGAAAGTTCAGACTAAACGCCTTCGGAATTTACTATCGCTCACCAGCCAGCACTTATCTCATCATCACTCAACCGTATTAGACAAACTTTCAAACCACCACACGCCTGGTACGGACACGATCGAGCGCTCTCCGCTAACCGATCGCGATCGCCTATCCAATCGCCATACTTCCCATGCTCGCCTGCCCCCCACACTATGATGTACTCTAAGCTGTTTAGCATTTAAACTGCGTATTTCAGAGCCTGAAACCCTTTACTGGCTTACATAGCCTCTGAGATTTAAATGGTGAACAGCTTAGCCCCGGATCGATCTGCACGCCAAACCCACCGCTAGAGAAGTTAAATATTGCGTTTGTTTGTTTCGATGCAAATACTCATCGTTTTTTTCAAAATGAATTCGTGAATTATTCTGGTTTGTAAGGGTTTTAAGCTGACGCGCCTTCATTGTAGGACAACGGATGCTTGAAGGCGATCGCCTTCATCACCCTATGGCAGGGTCTTTAGTCCTGCATTTTTCAGGAGTGAGGAACTAGGGAGTATTTTTCTCCTTTTTCTTGGGTTCGTCTACTGGATTTTCGATGATAAAAAAACAACTTTTATATTCAGCACCTGCCTCCAAAGACCAATTTCCAGCCCAAGGATTAACAGGATTTCCATCATCGGCTGTAATTTTTACCGCAACATCATACTGACCCGGTTCCAGCGTGTATCTTCCTACAGGTCCCTTGTGAGGACACAACTTTGGAGGTTTATTGACAACCTTTACGCAATCTCTACAGGTTCCTATCTCTTCAAATTTATAAGTGGGTTCACTAAATGTAATCCGCATTTTAGCCGGAGATGTATTTTGAATCTCGATAACGGTAGAGCCATCTGCGGTAGTACCAGTCCGTCCTGGTGACTCGAGATGACGGGGATCTCTGCCTCTAATATCTGCAACGGTTGTCCGTGCTAAAGATTGCTTGACATTCTCTGTCAAGGGATGTTTTGGATACTCTTTAAGGAACTTCTCATAGATAAAACTTGCCCTCTCATAACTTTTATTCTCCTCATATACCTTTCCACATTTTACATATAGCAATTGTAAATTATCGTCAGATTTAGGCAGTAATTTACTGCTAGCTATAACCCCGAGCCGTTCGCAAACATTTAAACTTGCAAGAGAGTCAATTTTTGCTTTTTGAAATAAGTGACGCAAATTTTCTCGTGTCGGTTCTAATAAAGCACTATTATCGTAAACTGCTAGTTTGGCATAATTTAATAATGATAGTTCAAAATTTTCATCTTTTTGCGAGTTGACTGCCTTATTAAAAAACTCACATTCTGCTATCTTCTGTTGGGAGCGTAAAACATAATCACCAACATCAACTAATCGAAAGGCACTAACGATGTGGTTAAACTGCTCGACGGCAGTAACGCAGCTACCCATTTCATAATGTTGTATAGCGCTTTCATACTTTTGCCTATCTAAAAAATTTTGAACGATGCTAGGAATTCCCGTTACTGCTAAAGCTATAACTATGCCAATTAACAGCTCAGGGGAAAGCTTAGGTGAAGGATTTCGGCGAATGCTTGGCATAATTTTAAAACACCATATATTAAAAGGCTTACTCCTACCTGTTTCTGATGTAGCCCAACTTATGCAGCCACAAAAAGGGCAGAGACGCTCCCCAGTTTTGCCCGCTCCATTTGCTGTCTCGGTTTTTATAAGCGGGTGAGAAGAGCGATCGCCCTTGAGATGCAAGAGCGGTATCTCGGCTTTAGCTCTCTAGCTTTCCACCGCGTTAAGAAATACCCCCGACGGATGCAGTAATGCAGTATTTGCG
>DASVUU010000824.1:0-2568 GCA_036386935.1 Cytophagaceae bacterium
GTCTTAGCGAATGCTTTTCCTAAAGTCTTTTCACAGATGATTCAAAATGCACTAAAAGACGACTTTGCAGCTGCTTCAACAGCCTTGAAGAGCTTCGTAGACATCAATCATCTTTTATATGAAGAAGGGAATCCTGTAGGATTGAAAACAGTATTGGATTTTCTTAAAATTTGCAACCCAACCGTTAGATTGCCTCTTGTAAAAGCTTCCGAAAACTTAAGTACTAGAATCGTAGAAGTCTTACAAAAAATGCAATTTTAAAGTCACTAACTATACATTCTTTTTTTCCTGAACTTCTATTCTTACCTCCTGAGCGAGGGTTTTTAAATCTTGCATTCCTTTTCTCACCCTAGTGCCAGCAGCCTGGTTACCCTTAGAGTAAAATTTATCAAAGTCACCTTCCAAGGATACAATTAAGGATCTAATCTGTTCGAATCTGTTCATTATGGGAAAATTTATTGTGGCAAATATTTAACAAATCGCTTGCACCGGATTTAATACAAAGCTAGAAAAAAGGATTTTCGTATTAATCTATTGGCAGGATAATAAATTGAATTACTAATTTAATAATTCTAATAATAGTTACAAATCGAAATACGATTTTGGGGAAATAATTTTATTCTTCGAGTTTTAATTGATCTATTTTATCTGGCTTTCTGCATTCTTGCCTCCATTGTGTGAAATAATCTGCAGCGAAGGGTCAACATTTCTTTTGCCACTCACCACTTCGAAAAGTTTGAATAGACTATTGCAAAAAGAATGATTTTGAGAGAGATTTTGATTCTCCGATTTTGATCAACGTTTTTCTCTGCGCCCTTTGCTTTTTTTGGGCGCAGTCTGTTCGCTGCGTCCTCTGCGTGAAATAATCCGTATCGAAGCCCTTAAATGAAACAGGTCAAGATTTTTCAACCTTGACCTGCAGCAGTATTTACTTATTAAATAATTTTTATACCGTGATATTAGTTAAGCTTTTGTCATAAACTTTATTTTTAAGCTTATAAGCAATGTCTTCAAATGCCTTGATGGTTGTATTTACATCATCTATCGTATGAACCGATGTTGGGATTATTCTTAACATCATCACATCCTTTGGAACTACAGGATATACAACTATAGAGCAGAATATTCCATGATTTTCTCGCAAGTCGATGATCATTTGGGCTGCTTCACTTTCGTTACCGCTTAGTATAACTGGTGTTACTGGCGATTCTGTTCTCCCTATATTAAACCCTTTTTCTTTTAATCCTGATTGCAGAGCATGTACAATTTTCCAAAGGTTGTCCTTCAGCTCAGGCTTTGTCCTCAACAATTCCAAACGTTTTCTAAGCCCAACTACCATTGACATAGGTAGAGTCTTAGCGAAAATTTGAGACCTTGTATTATATCTTAAATATTCAATTACTTGTTCTTTACTTGAAATGAAAGCTCCAATTCCTGCCATAGACTTCGCGAAGGTAGAGAAGTAAAGATCTATCTCACTCTGCACTCCAAGCTCTTCACCGGTCCCAGCGCCAGTTTTACCCATTGTGCCGAAGCCATGTGCATCGTCTACTAAAAGGCGGAAATTAAATTCGCTTTTAAGTGCTACGATTTCTTTCAATTTACCCATGTCACCAGCCATCCCGAAAACACCTTCGGTGATAACCAAAATAGCGCCATTTGTCTCAGTGACAATCTTCGTTGCACGCTCCAGCTGCTTTCTAAGACTATCTATATCATTATGACCAAATACAAATCTCTTCCCTTGATGTAACCTTACACCATCCACGATACATGCGTGCGATTCGCCATCATATACAATCACATCATGACGACCAACAAGTGCATCTATGACAGACATAATGCCTTGGTAACCATAGTTTAATATCATGGTGTCTTCTTTCTGCACAAACTCTGAAAGATCAGCTTCAAATTGCTCAATCAAATTAGAGTTCCCAGACATCATTCTTGCGCCCATTGGGTAAGCAAGTCCAAATTGTGCTGCCCCTTCTGCATCAGCTTTCCTTACTTCAGGATGGTTGGCTAGTCCTAGGTAATTATTAAGACTCCAGGTAAGGACCTCTTTGCCTCGGAATTTCATTCTAGGTGCAATATCTCCTTCTAATTTCGGAAAAGTAAAATACCCATGCGCAATGGATGAATGTTTCCCTAATGGCCCTCTGTCGGTCAGCAGTTTTTCAAATAGATCCAATTTTTCGTGTAGTTTTTAATGTAAGATAGTAGCAAATATATAAAATTAATAGAACAACAAATGCTTGCGTATAAAATAAGGAGTGAAAAGTTCAGTTATTTAAAATTAAATTTTAACCTTACAAACCAATACAGATCCCGTTTAAACTGATAATATTTCACCTACCTTATAGTGAAACACGGAGGGCTCATTGATTAAATACTATGACAACAATAAATAAAATTCTTGTAGCCAACCGAGGAGAAATCGCGTTGCGGATAATAAGATCCTGTAAAGAATGTGGGATAAGAACAGTCGCAGTCTACAGCGAAGCTGACAGGAATGCATTGCATGTGCAAGCAGCTGACGAAGCGGTTCTTATCGGCCCCCCACCCTCG
>DASVUU010000825.1:0-2380 GCA_036386935.1 Cytophagaceae bacterium
CAAACGTGGGCTTCCAATCAGATATGTATTTCTATTTGCCGAGACCTTTACGCCCTTCCCAGTGATGCTCTCAAATGTATCCAAAGCAATTATTTCAGTTTCTTTCTCCTTGAAGTATTTCACCATCGCATCAGCCAGTGGATGTTCCGATTTGCTTTCGGCAGAATAAATAATCTGTTCAAGCATTGCTTTATTCTCTACTCCAGCCAACCACACTATGTCTGTAACCGACGGTGTCCCATTAGTAATTGTCCCTGTTTTATCTAGTATGATTGCGTTAACCTTATGGGCAATTTCAAGGCTTTCAGCATCTTTGATCAAAATGCCATTTTCCGCTCCTTTACCAACCCCCACCATGATTGCAGTTGGCGTCGCTAGGCCTAATGCGCAAGGACATGCAATAATGAGCACTGTTACGGCAGACAGCACAGCTTGTGGCAAATAGTTTGATCCGCCGATGAAGTACCAAGCAAAAAAAGTAAGTATAGAAATAGCTATAACTACCGGAACAAAGACACCAGCTACCTTATCAACCAATTTCTGCACTGGGGCCTTGCTTCCCAATGCCTGCTTTACAGTCTTAATGATCTGAGCCAACATAGTCTCATTTCCTACCTTCTCAGCCAATATGGTAAGGCTCCCCTTTTGATTAACGGTTCCTGCAAATACTTTGCTATCTCGAAGTTTTACGACAGCGATGGGTTCGCCGCTAATCATACTTTCATCGATAAATGAATATCCCTCAATTACCTTCCCATCTACAGGTACTTTTTCACCTGGTTTAATAACTAATTGTTCACCCTTCTGAACTTCCTCAATTGGGATCTCTAACTCTACTCCATCACGAACTACTTTAACTGTTTTAGTTTGCAAGCCCATTAGGTTCTTTATTGCTGAGGAAGTGCGGGTTTTGGCTCGCTCCTCTAATAATTTTCCTAATAGTATAAATGCCACAATCACCGTTGCAGCTTCGAAGTACACATATGGATGCAAACCTTGATCGATAAGTACTTGCGGGAATATGGTATTAAAGGCACTGAATAAATAGGCGATTGCGGTACTTAGCGCAACAAGGGTATCCATATTCGCCTTTAGGTTCTTTGCTTGTTTGAAAGCATTTATGAAAAAGTCTTTCCCTAAATAGAACACCACCGGAATACTTAGGATCATAGAAACCCAATTACCTAAGGTCAACATATGAAAAGCCATCCCAAATATTACCACAGGAATGGAAAGGGCGAACGCTGCAATAGTCTTATACTTTGCGAATTTATACTTTCTTTCCTTTTCAGCCTCCTCCTCTGCTTCGTTGTAGGTCTCCTCAGGAACCAGCTCATAGCCTATAGAATCGACAACTTTGAGGAATTCATCTGACCCTACCACTTCAGGGTCGAACTCTACATAACTGGTTTGATTTCCATAATTAACGGTAGCCTTTTTTACCCCCTTGGTATTTCCAAGCATAGACTCGACACTGACAGCGCAGGAGGCACACGTCATCCCTTTTACCTGGAAGGTCTTCTTTTCTAATGTATTTGACATAGCCGTATTTCTTTTGATTGTCTATACAAATAAACCAAGGTTGGTTATTGAATGTGTTATAGAATTTTCGAAATGTTTTATAAAATTATACTCGCGATATTTATAAGGAGCTTAGAGTACATCAGAAAAAAATCAAAAACTAAAAGGATGTCAAAAGCTCTTCCTAGTATTAGGCTCATTGAACTTACACCTCATCTAAGGCCTTCCTATTATGGTCGTTCAGCTTACGAAAGTCTGAAGGGGTGAATCCAGTGATTTTTTTAAACTGTGTAGATAAATGCTGAACACTGCTATACCCCATTTTAATGGCGATTTCTGAGAGGTTCATTTCGTCATAAATCAATAACTCTTTGACACGTTCTATTTTTTGGTTTATCACATACTTCTCAATAGTGAAGCCTTCCATAGAGGAAAACAATGTGCTTAAAAAATGATAATCCTTTCCAACTTTTTGCTCTAAAATATGTGAAAAATTGATCTGTAAATCTATCTGGTTTTTTTGGTGGAAGGTTTCTATGACCACACTTTTGATTTTGGTAATCAATAGGGCTTTCTTGTCATCTAACAATTCGAAACCATTGTCTTTCAAACTAGTTTTAATAGCATCAATATCCACTTCAGATGGCTCCTGGGCAATTGTTACTTCTCCAAGTTGGATGTGGATAATTTCCAGTCCAAGCTTTTCCAACTCCTCTTTAACCACCTTTATGCAGCGGTTGCAGACCATATTTTTAACAGATAGTTGCATCTTAAAAAATATAACGGTTATAGTATAATCATGAAATGAATCTTTAAAGAGACTATCGTTTTTTTCTTGAACCCACTTTGAAGTTTTTTG
>DASVUU010000826.1:0-7367 GCA_036386935.1 Cytophagaceae bacterium
GCCCTTGAAATGGCTAAAGAATTAAGGCCATGTTTAGTAATATTGGATATAAAGATGCCCGAGATGGACGGGTTTGAACTGTTGGCTGCTATGAAATCAAGTGAAGATTTGAAGCACATACCAGTAATCGCAATGACTGCGCAGGCAATGAAAGAAGAGGAAGAGAAGATAAAGGAATCTGGCTTTGACAATTATATATTTAAACCAGTCCTTAAAAATGATATTTTTAATTTGACAAGGCAATATGTGCCCTTTCATCAAAATTGTTCACAGCCCCCAACGCCTAGAGATATTGATATAACGGCTGTATCAGATGAGCTGCTGGAGCGGCTAGACTCAGAAATGCTGCGTGAATGGAAAGACGCCAAGCGTACTTTTAATATTTCCCATATAGAACTTTTCTCGCACAAGTTAAAGATGCTATCTATCCAATATTCCAATGCAGAATTGGAGAATTATTCTGATAAATTAAACTTGGAAATTCAGAGTTTTGATATGGAAAAAATTCCTAAAACGTTAGAATATTTTCCAGATTTCATAGCTAAACTAAAAAATACGCTACATGCCTTATAGGTCAGAGGGTAAAGGACTCATTCTAATTGTCGATGACATGCCTAAAAACCTTCAATTGCTGGGTAATATTTTGAGAAAAGAAGGCTACCAGGTTTCTGCAGCTACCTCTGGGAAGCAAGCCCTAGAGATACTTGAAAATTCCTTACCGGACCTCATATTGCTTGATATAATGATGCCAGGTCTATCTGGCCTGGAGGTTTGCGAGATATTGAAAAAAGACGCCGCTACTCGCCAAATTCCAATCATATTTCTAACGGCTAAAACAGAATCAGAAGATGTGATCATGGGGTTTAAGGTTGGGGGAGCAGACTACATCCACAAACCTTTCAATGGAGCTGAATTGCTCGCGAGGGTTGAGACTCACGTAGAGATAAAGAAGTCAAGAGACTTCATAGAGTCGCTCGTCAAGGATTTGAAGTCCCAAACCCGAGAGTTGAAAAAGACGAACAGGGAGATGGATGATTTTATTCAGATCGTCATTCACGATTTAAAGAATCCTATTTCTAATATTATCTCAATAGCAGAGGATATGTCTCCGGCTGGTGCCGTAGGCGATAGCTCCAAAAACCTATCAGACATCATAGGTAATTCTAATCGCATGCTTCTTTTAATAAAGAACTTGCTCGACGTGAGTTCTATTGAGTCTGGTAATTTTGTGATCGAGGCTTCTGAGGTAAATGTAAAAGAAATTTTCCAAAAGGTGATTGATGCAAACTTAGTTTCGGCAACGGCGAAAGCTATATCAGTTCATTTAATTTGCAATGAACACCTTACTCTCCAAACAGATCCGAGGTTATTATTTGAGATCATCGACAATCTATTGTCAAATGCAATCAAGTATTCCTATGTCAATTCAGATGTTTTGATATTAGTAGAGAAACAGGACAATATGATTTACTGTAGAGTAGAGGATAGGGGTGTCGGTATTGATGAGAGTGACCTGCACAATCTTTTTAAAAAATTTGCTCGACTGAGCAACCAACCTACAGGCGGAGAGTCTTCCAACGGCCTGGGCTTATTTATTGTAAAGTTGCTGGTAAATAAATTGAAGGGAGAAATCTGGTATGAAGAGAAACCTACCCCAGGCGCCACCTTTGTATTTCGGATTCCTTTAGAGTAATGTGTCGACACCTTTTTTAACATAAAATATAACTCAATTAACCGTTAATAGCCCTTCTTATAAACTCCGAGCGTAGTTGTCTCTGTGGCATAAGCAAAAGGATTAATTTGTTTTGCTGAAAAAAAAGTAAATGTTAAACTTCTTAGAAAAAGCAGAGAGAGCACAAATTAAAGGCGAAACTAGATTTATTCGAAGCAAATTTCAGGTAAATAGTATCAAGCGCCTTAATAAAAGGCATCTTAATCTTTGTGTGGCTCTATCGAATAAGGCCGCCTGTTGTTAAGTATCTTTTAATCAATAGAGCTCTAAACCCGTTGACAATCATTTCGTAAATATTTTTAAAATAATCAGGCCACCATTTATGATTTGCGCGTCTACCTGTTAATGTTAAACCTAATTAAAAGATAAAGAGTGAGTTACTTTGACGCGGGTGCTGGCAAGCCATAGTAGTTTAAAGTGTCTTTTTCCGATGTTTTTCACTAAAACAATAATTATGAAAAGAAAATTACTGTTATCAAACTTAACGTTGCTTATTAATTTAAGCATCTTCCACTTCAGTACGAATGCTCAAAACGCATTATTTACAGATCATGGATTTATACCCATGTCGCAAGTTACTGCAAGTGTTGATTTTCAGACGGCGATTTATATTGATCCGTATGTTTTTGTGGCTACAGACGACGGTATATGGAAGAACAATCTCAACACACGTGAGTGGACCGCAGCTGGTCTTCAAGGGAAATCTATCAAGTGCTTATATAAACATCCTACCCTTGCAAATAAACTTTTTGCAGGTGCCTATATAACTGAAGATCCTAATTACCCTAGGCCAAATAGGATCCCATTGTACCTCTCGAATGATGGGGGAGCATCATGGAATCCTGCAACAAATCCATTGAACAAAAATTATAATTGTTTTGCAGCAAGGCCGAACCACCCCGACCATATTTATGCCAATGTAGATGCCACAAACATCGGTTTCTCTACAGACGGCAATAACTGGGTATTAATAAATAATATAAATGGGGGCGATGTTGGGTCAACCTCTCCCATATTATTTACTGCTGGCAATTCTAATCATTTATACATTGGTTCAGAAACTCCGTTAGACGATGCCTGGCTGGGTCGTTATCGTATTGACAACTCCAATCCAATATTACTAAGTGATTTCAATAAGGTAGTGCGCGGTGGTTCAGGACCTTGGTCCAATAGACGACCCAATAGGTTGCAAACGTATCCTTTTACTCCGAATACAATCTATGCAGGATTAGAAGGTGCATTGGCAAAAGTAAAAGATACTGTAATGACATTTATCTATAAAGCCAATAGTGGAGATGCTACCAAACCTTATGTCTATATAAAAAGCATATGGGTCGACCCTTCCGATACAAATCATATTATTTTTGGAGGTTTCGCGAAAAATGAAGCAAGTAGTGGCGTCTATCAAATGTCGCTCATGGAAACATACAATGAGGGTGCCACCTTCCATAGGTACACCAATAATTTTAATGTGGCAGATCCTTGGATTTGTGATATGGTAGATCTAGGCGACGAAAAAATTGGGATTATAATATCAGATATGACCACCGGGAACCGCAAAGTCAAGCTTTTGATTATGCAACCTCAAGTAATCACTTCGAAGGAAAGAGCTTTTTCAAACGATCAAATTTCTATTTCCCCAATTCCCTCGAACGATGTCATCAGACTAGAGTATAGAAGCATAGAGTCAACATCTTTTGAGCTAAAATTATATAATTCTTTTGGTCATGAAGTTTATCAAAGCCTTTCTGAGACGGAAATTAAAGCAATAGATATTAGCCCCCTCGATAACGGTGTATATTATTTACATCTTAACATAGATGGCAAGGTCCTCGTTAAAAAAATAAGCAAAATATAACATTACCTTAATTCATTATTTTCAGATACTAGAGATAATATATATGAAGAAAAATATACTAATCCACAAATTTTGTTTTTTGGTTGTTTTAACCGTAGGATTTCATAGTTCTCTAGCTCAAAACGCCATCTTTGCAGATCACGGATTTATTCCAGGTTTTAGTTCCCCTGCATCTCAGGGCGCTCAAACTGCTTTATATAATGACCAATACGTTTTCGTAGCAACGGATGATGGTATCTGGAAAAATAATATCAACACACGAGAGTGGACAGAAGCGGGGTTGCGCGGTGTTACTATCAACTGCATTTTTAAGCATCCTACAATTGCCAATAAACTTTTTGCGGGAGGATATATCAACGCCGATCCTAACTTTCCCACACCTAATAGGGCCCCCCTTTACATTTCTAACAATGGAGGTATTTCATGGACGCCAGTGACAGGCTCGGTAAACGAAAACTATTATTGTTTCGCTGTGCGACCAGACCACCCAAATCACATATATGCAAACGTCGAGGGCCAAAATATAGCTATATCAGTTGACGGCGGTAATAATTGGACTTTTATGAACAACAGAGGTGGTGGATCTTTGGGCTATCAGTCTATTATTGCTTTCCTTCCAAATAATGCAAACAAGATTTTTCAGGGTGCAGAAGCCCCATTAGACGATGCTTGGCTGGGCCGTTATGACATCAATATCACAAACCCGATAATGCTTGAGAATTTTACTAAAATTGTAAAAGGACAATTTACTGGCGGGCCATGGGAAAACAGACGCCCAAATAAATTGATGACATATAATTTTACAGGAAATACGATTTATGTAGGGCAGGAAGGAGCACTGTCAAAAGTTAAAGATACCGTTGCGACCTATATTTACAGAGCAGAGGAAGGACAAACTGAAAATCCCTATTCATATATAAAAGGTATCTGGGTAGATCCACTAGATACCAATCATATCATTTTTGGTGGAGGTCTAAATAATATCACCCAACCAATGCAGGTTTACGAAACATACAATGAAGGCCGAACTGTCTACAGATACACAGATAAATTTGGTATTGAAAATCCGGTAATATGTGATATGGTAGAGCTAGGCAACAATAGAATTGCCGTCGTAATTTCAGATAAAACAAGCGGTAATTATAGAGTCAAATTACTTGTGATGCAACCTGAGATTATAACGGCCTTAAGAAATAAGATTTCTGAAGAGCAAGTTTGGGTTTCTCCAAATCCATCTAATGATGTGATAAGATTAGATTATAAAAATGCAACATTCTCATCTTTAGATGTAAAGATATTTAATCTATTCGGACACCAAGTTTATGAGGGTAGTTCTGAAAGTGAAACCAAATTAATTGACATCAGCCATCTTGATAACGGTGTGTACTATTTGAAGATTAAATTGGGGGACAAAGTTGTGAGTAAAAAAATAAGTAAAATTTAATATAAACAAAGATGGATTTTAAAGTATAGCTCCACGCTTTGGATACTTATGCCTTGTATTCACTGCACATAAATTCCAATTTTCTGTGACGGGTAATCGAATTTAACTTCAGGCTGATTTCTGCCTCACCAAACGTGCGAGTTAGGTTCTCCCCTGCAATAAGGTGGGATAAATAGTTTATTGTCGATTTAAAGAGGTATATTACCTAAAATAAAAAATATGTCAGGTAAAAACAAAAAATTATTCGGTGTTTGGATGGATTCTCACAATGCAACCATCGTCGGAACTGAAGATCACGGAAATGAAGACTTTAAAATACTAGGCCACGTCAGCAACGCTGGTCCTGATAATAATTCTAATGAGAATCATGCCAACAACCAAGAGATCGCATTGACGCACAAATTCTTTAAAGAGATTGCTGCCAAGATGCCAAATATTGACGAAATTCATATTACTGGTACAGGCCAAATTCAACAACAGTTTATTAAATTCCTCGGAGAAACAGCGCAATATAAAAATGCTATCACGAGTGAAAGTACCTCAAATAAAATGAGTGATGAGAATATTACTGAATATATCGTAAAACATTTTAATTAAAACAGCAAGACTGCAGACCACTGGGTTTGTAGTCTTTGTTTTTTATCTACTTTTTTCATGACCTTCTAATGGTCGATTTATTTTTTTTATTGACACGGCCCATCAGAGATTTCTATTCCTCCCTTCCAAAAATAGTAACAACAGTTCAAATCGCTCCTTGGATTCATTTGTGTTTATAGAACATATAATATGGTTGGCTCCCATTATTGGAGATGTCAAGGCCTATTGCTATAAAATATTAGACAATAAGACCGGCAATTTTCTCAGCCAGTTTATTTACTATTGATAATCAAAGTTTAAAGCAGGCACTCAGTAAATTGGCTTGCCTGGCTCGCATGCAATAATCAAGAACAAGCCTATGAAATCATCCAGGCAACACTAGTCCGTGTGACCATTTGAAAAATTACCCACCTCGCGGACGCAGGGTGGTCTTTCCTTGTTAAAATTAACTTAGCTAATTCGATAAATTACAATGATTAAAGGACGGTGGCTTCGAACATATCCCCTTGGCTGGCTAATACTCAATAAAATTTTAAAATATTTTTCTATCACTCAGGCCACCTTTCATAAAAGGTGCGTCCGTACATAGATAGCAAAGATAAATTAATGCTCGAAGAGAATGAATTAATAGAGCGGGTAAAAAAAGGAGAGCCTTCAGCATTTGAAGGCCTTTATAAAAAATACGCATCTTCTATGCGGTTTGTCTGCCAAAGATATGCAAAGACGACCTTTGAAGTAGAGGATATCTTTCAAGAGGCCTTTATGAAAGTCTTCACCAATATCAACAAGTACAAGGGGAATGGCTCATTTGACGGATGGATAAAAAGAATTTTTATAAATACTGCCATTGATCATTATAGAAAGAGACATGGTCAAGAGCTTGAATACTTTGATTGTTTGAGTCATGATGTGACGGACGACGACCCGGAGCCAGATGATATTGAAAAAATGGCCGAGGTACTTACAAATGAAAAAATCCTAGAACTTATCGATCTTTTGCCGGCAGGCTACAAAATGGTCTTCAATCTATTCATCGTTGAAGGCTATGGACATAAAGAAATAGGGTGTGTTCTAGGCATAACTGAAGGGACGTCCAAGTCTCAACTAATGAAAGCAAAGAAATACTTAAGGAGTAATATCACCAGTTACTTAGAACAAAAAAAGAATGAAGGCCTAAAGCGTTTTTTTAACAATAGATTATCATTTAACTAATAATAAAGATATATAACATATCAATGGAACCACAAGATAAGATGTTTGAATTCATAAGAAGGCGGTTGTCGAAAGGCGATGCGTTGGTACCCGAGGATTCTTGGACTTCCCTTAGTAAAAAACTTGGGGATGCCGGGATGTATACCAAGCCGGTCCCCTCTAAGAATAATTTCACTAGGAATAATTTATACAGCGCATTTTTCTCTGGCGTTGCGCTTGCTGCGATTATCTTTTACCTTTTTTGGCCATTTGGAGATAGTAAATCAATTGGAATAGCGAATACAAAAGATTCAAACCAAAGAATAGAAGGTGGTAATGTAATTTCTCTACCTTCACCCGCTTTTGAAACCATTACCTCTTCTGATAATGCTAGGAAAAAAGACAAGCGTATTGATTATTCAAACAAACCGTTAGATCTGCCACTGATAGCTAGTGAAGAGAGGCAAAGTGACGAGATAAGCTTAAGTCCTGATGAGTATAAAAGTTATCAAGATTATTTAAGACACAAAAACATGTTTAAAAAA
>DASVUU010000827.1:0-1747 GCA_036386935.1 Cytophagaceae bacterium
AAAACCTATCCTCTGATGAGATTGACATTTGAAAATAAGACAAATCGATTTGAAATAACCGCACCCCTCAATGAAGGAAATTGGCTATGTGAAATAATTGCTCAAATTCAAGTGTCATCGCCCGTCAAATACACTATAAGCAAGCTCGCGGAGGAGTTTGAAAGTAAAAATCTTGGAAGCTTTCAAACCTTTATAAAAACTCAACCTTGGATGGAATTGAGGAAGGAAGCACTCCTGATTGTTTAATTTTGTATTTCATTATTGCAAAAGCTTCTTGTTCTTTAATCCTAGGAATAATAAGAAAATTCAATTTAAGGAAATAATAAAATCGTGTAGGCGCTGAACGATGCTTTAGCTAAGGATCAACAAGTGAGCAAACATTCCCGCACTGCTCCAGATTGAACTGAGTCATCTGCCCTAGGCATCCAATGCTTGGCACAATAAGGCTAGTTCATAATCTATAATTAGTATGGCAAGGTAAATTGTCTTATTTTAGGCCTCATGCCTGAGCGATGTTTTGCCTCAGTTTCATACATCAGATGTTTATAAATACTTGTCGCTTCTTCAATTTCTATAAGCTAATAATTTAAAAATAATGAGTGAGGATATTACTATTGCGCCAACAGACAAAATCTTTCAGGAAAAAGCTTTATGGGTTGGTACGTTTATTGGAGGGCCGTTAGTAACAGGGTACATGATAGCTGAAAACTTTAAAGTTTTCAATGAACCTGAAAAAGCAAAAAAAACTTGGATAGTAACACTCATGTTCGCTATAACACTATTTTGGCTGCTATCTCTTATTCCAGATAGTATTAAATTTCCTAATAATATTGTCCCCATAATAAATATAGCAATTGCATATTTTCTTGTACAACGTTTTCAAAAGGCTAATATAATCTCACATACGAGCAAAGGTGGGCTTGTACATACCTGGAAGCGTGCGATCTGCGTGAGCTTGATCGGACTTTTCGTTACATTAATGGTGATATTCATCGTTGTATTTATGTCGGAAATATAAATTAAGCAACAATCCGTGGACCATCGTGAAGCGCTTCAATAAAAAGGCCTTAGTGAGAACTAAGGCCTTTTTATGCTATAAATTAAGAATTCTGAAATGATTTGACCATGAAAAAAATCTAGGCCTTTGGATGCCCTGCAAAGGCCTTAGGAGGCCTAAGCTCAATTCTTAATGTCAACTTTACTCTTTATTTTAAGATCCCTTGATGAGCCTCCAATTGAAATCTCAAACTCCCCGGGTTCTATAATAAATTTCTCAGACCTGATATCGTAGAAGGAATAGGCATTTTGATTATTTAAATTAAATGTAACGGTTTTATTCTCTCCAGCTTTTAGTTTTACCCTGGTAAAATATTTCAATTCCTTTTCTGGACGATCCACAGTAGAAGCAAGATCCTTTACATAGACCTGCACCACTTCTTCTCCTTCAACTTTTCCTGTATTCTTCAGTTGAAAAGACACCTTGGTTTCGTTAGGGCCCGACATAGTCTTCAAATCGAAATATTCGAAGGTGGTGTATGAAAGCCCATATCCAAATGGGAACAAGGGCGCCTTATTTGCTCGATCGAAATGGCGATACCCAACGTAGATTCCCTCGTTATACCGTATGTTCAAATCTTTTGCCTTGTAGCCTGAATAACCCGGCAGGCCTGCAGTGTCCGAAGGAAATGTTACAGGAAGCCTCCCAGAGGGATTGACGGTGCCAAACAAAATCTCAGCGATAGCATCT
>DASVUU010000828.1:0-3931 GCA_036386935.1 Cytophagaceae bacterium
CCGCTTGAATGGCATAGACTGTCCAGAGAAAAAACAACAATGTGGAGCTCTGGCTAAAGAATTTACGGCGGGACTTGTTTTTGGAAGAGAGGTGGAAGTGGATTCTGTTGGAAAAGATAAATATTGAAGGATCTTAGCTAATATCCACATTTACGAGGGCGAAAAATACTCTTTGAATCAGGCACTAGTTGCTAGTGGATTAGCTTGGCATTACAAGAAGTATAGCAAGGATGAGACTTTGGCCCGCCTAGAAGTAGAAGCAAGGAAGCTAAGCAAGGCTTATGGTTTTTCCCGGATCCTATTGCACCATGGGATTTTAGGCAGAAATAGCGGTTTCTAAAAACTTAGAAATTGATATTAAATTTCCCCCTGTATTGTTGCCCGTCCTTTGTCTCAGCTATGTAAATATAGGTACCGAATGGAAGATCTTTTACATAGTCGTCCTGATTGCCAGACTTAACTTGTATCCCGTGGAGATTGTAAACGTTCACTTTGGCATCTTTTTTTGAAAGCTCGATTAGCGAAATCGTATTAGAGGGGCCTGCCGATACAAGGGTTAGCCAAACGAAATCCGTCGTTCTAGCGTTGGTAACATTTGCTGAAATTGAAACAGCGCCCGGTGGGAATCCCTTAGATACTTTAAACGGTGCCAATCCATTCGGTAGTAGGCGAAAGTCCTTGACAAGCATGGTTATAATATTTTCGCCTATAAAAAGACCTTCGTGTCTAATGGATACGGTAATTAAATGAGATTCATCGGCAGCCTGAACGCTAAGTTGAATGTAATGAGTAGAGTCAACATAAAGCTTGCTAGATTCTAAAGTAGATTTATTTAGTATATAAATATGGCTATAAACTCTTTGTGCATTACAGTAGAATGAAAGGCAGATAAATACTAATACTATAAGATTTCTCATGATTGTTATACGTATGACGCGGCAAGTTATACAAAATAAAGGGTTCCCCAAATGGAGAAGGGTATCGTAATACTCGACTACCTTACTCATAAAATTCCTCTAATCCGTCTACAAAGCATAATTTATTGTAGTATACGAACCCCTCCATTGCATCAAGGCCGAAAAAGTCTTTATGGTGGGTAACAGCATCGCCTCCATCGCAAAAAATCTCAGGAGAGACATACTTTTCCGCTTGCTCTAAATCAACAATCTTACCGGACTGTGAAATGAATAATTCACCTTCATATCTATGCAGCTGGCTTCCTAGTTTATGGTGACACTCGTCGCCTAGATGATAATATCTTTCAATGCTTGATTCGTTTACTACTTTTCCTTCTATTATAAATTGTCTCATAACCTTACTTTCTCATAAGTCGAAAAGCTATCCATACCATTGAACCTACAAGTATTATGGGCAATAGGTAGTTTAGCGCAATATCTCCCACCCCATCAATCCCTATAAAGCGATACAGTATAACTGCCGGTATCAGCAAAAGCATAATAACAAGGGCAATTATTTGTGTTGCCATTGCTTCTCAATTGACTGTTTGAAATAAACCGTTGGACTAAGGGTTTCCTAATCATACTATTATTAAGATATACTTACAATGTATGAAACGCGTAAGGAAACACGACATATAACACGATATAAAAAATAAAAGCCTTGTAAGTTATTAATTTACAAAGCTTTAAGGTTAACTCAAGTGCACGCGTAGGGAGTCGAACCCCAAACCTTCTCATTCGTAGTCAGATCGAAATGGTTCCTAAAATAGTGAAATGATACCTAATCATATATAATATCCACAAGATCAAGGATCTTTATTCAATAGAATTTTTTAAGGCGTTTTAAAAAGCGCCAATTGCTTGCAAATGGCTTGCAATTAAAACTTCATTTTATTAATTTGAATTAAATTATAACATGAAAAGATGTCGACTACAATAAATGTGATTTTGGATACCCGAAGACAAAAACAGGATTGTACATACCCATTATATCTCCGGCTGATTCACAACCGCCAAACACGAAATATACCTCTTGAGTTATTTTCCTCCTTGGACGACTGGAATGCCAAAAAAAAAGAAGTCAAAAGCTCCTATCCAAATTCAGTAAGAATAAATTTCCAAATCCAAAAAAAATTGACTGAAGCTAGGAAAATTATTCTTGACAATGAGCAAGATATAAGTAATCTGGACATTGATGCGTTAAGGAATCTTTTTAATAAGCCAGATACAGCCCAAAATAGCTTATCTCCTAGCTTTTTTACCTATGCTGAAAATGTTATACGGCGACTAGAAAAAGCAAAAAGATTTGGAAGTGCTACTTCTTATTCATGTTGTGTCAGTTCATTAAGAAAGTACCAGAATGGAAAAGATCTTTCTTTATCAGAAATCACAATAAATTTTTTAAAAGAATATGAAGCCCATTGTCAAAGCATTAATCTAAGAATTAATTCTATCGCCTCCTATATGAGAGCTTTAAGAGCTATAATTAATCTCGCTATCGACGACAAATTACTGCCGCTTGAAAATTATCCATTTAGAAAATTTAAAATCAAAAAAGAAAAAACCTTGAAAAGGGCGATACCCAAAGATGACTTAGTTAAAATCTTCAATCTTGATATTAAACAGGACGACGTGTTATATAATGCTCAGCAGTATTTTATATTCATGTTTAATATGCGCGGGATGAATTTCTTCGATCTGGCTTTATTAAAGAAATCCAATATTGTCAACGACCGATTTATCTATAAAAGATCAAAAACAGGAAAACTATACAATATAAAAACCACAGCTATCGCGAAGCTAATACTGGAATACTATATTGAAAAATACAATGTGGGTGATGACAATTATATTTTTCCGATATTAACCCCTGACGTCTTAGGTAATCCAAAAAAAGAAAGAGAAAAAATAATAGATAAGAGGAAGTATTTCAATATCTATTTAAAGCGAATAGCGAAACTTTGCGAAATTGAGACAAATTTAACCAGTTATGTATTACGCCATAGCTGGGCTTCAATCGCAAAATTTTCTGGCGTATCAACGGCCATTATTGGAGAATCTCTAGGACACTCTGATTACCGAACTACGGAAACTTACCTTGCAGAATTTGAACATAGCATATTGGATGACGCGAATGACTTGGTCGTGCTTTAACATGAACGGTTTAACGTCTCGGAACAACGAAGGTTAAGTTCAGGTTAGCTCCCAATTTACTCAACTGTTGCCTTAGCTTGGCTAATCGGGCTGTGTATATTTTCTTGAAATAACCATAGCCGGCTTTTATTTTTCAAACCTTGGTAGAAAAGGCTAAATCAGTTACTTCTTCTCTTCTATTTAGGGGTATTTTTATCCTTTCCGAAAGGATTTTCATCCTGGTAACCAATAGTAGTCTCCTGGCTGTGGAACATTGTAAGTACACTGCCGAGATAGAAAACGGGGTAGCATTTAAAAGACGAAGCTTTTGTGGGAGATTTCTTAAATTTCGAAGGTTTTGCATCAGTTAGTGCGAAATAAAGGTTCGGCACAGCTCGTAAAATAGGGCCTTGCAAAATACCAAATTTAAAGTCCTTCTATCTAACATTATTACGCTTAACCGCAAGAGTCAACTAGTATAGTATAAGATTACCAATAAATAATATCCGAGCACTAACATTCTTTATGGAAGTTAAATTGACCCGTCGGTCTTTAAAGCATATGGCATGATAAAATTATTTATATCAAAAATAGTACTAAGTCTAATCAGTAAGAATTTCCCTTAGATTACTCTTCTGAATATTTAATAGCGCCCGGGTATCCTTCAACAACACTTTTAAGCTCTTTGGTGGATAGCTTGTAACCCTCCCCAAAAATAGGACTATAATTTAAGCGACAAAATTGTAACTTAATATAGTCAATATGAAAAAGCAAAGATTCACAGAAGCACAGATTGTAAAAGCTTTAAAAGAGCATGAAGCGGGGCGGAATGTTGAGGA
>DASVUU010000829.1:0-2188 GCA_036386935.1 Cytophagaceae bacterium
AAAGCAATTATCCTTTCCTCTAGGTACCCAATTGCAATTTGTAGAGTCGACGTTAGTATTTGCTAGTTCTACCTTGTTCAGATTTCCAAACATAAGTTTTAGCTTTAAATCTATCACGTCATGCTTTGGGATTTCTTTATCTGTAATTTTTTGGTGACAGTTTGGACAAATCAGTATTAGATTGTTAAAAGAGGAGTTCTCAGAGTTTTCATCAATGTGATGTACTTCAAAAATTGATACTTCGTAGCAATGACAAAATGGACATTCAGAACCTACTTCTTGCTGAAGCTTCATTTTTAATTTGTGTGGGACGTAACGTCTTTTTAGCTTGGATTTCATAAGCTCAATGAAGTTTAGTGTCTCTGACACGGGTTTTGAATTGTAATTTTTTATGAACATCGGAAAACATTAACCAAGCCTCATCCCTTGTGGAATATTTAGTACCCGCATAGCCCAATAAAACAGCCTGCATAGTAAATACATTTCCTTCGCTATGTAAAAGAATGCGTGCACTCCAATAACAACGGTTAAGAAAATAACAATAGCATCAACGACTTTTTTGTGTTTGAACTGCCATTGGTTATAAGAAGCCAATATTGCCGCACTAATTCTTGGTAGATTCCAATACAACATTATGGACCCGCCGAAGACAATAGTTATGGGGACAGAGTAAAGAAAAAAAGTTAAGTTATCGTATTGCATCCTGAGATCCCATAAATGACTTATCCCAATGAGGCCGACACCCCAGCACATTGCCTTTGGATATATTTTAGACATGTAAATGTCTAAAATATTGAAGTTTGGTATAGATGGGATAGATGTGTTGTTTACCTTTGAGAATAAGATATCCAATCTTGACGGCGATAGGGCATCTGTTAAGAAAAGAACGTACACAAGCATTAATATGGGAGAGATTATTTCAATGGTCATAGAATTATTTTGTATTTCGTTCTGAATGTACCCTTTCCTTAAAATGTCGGACTATTAGGTAGAAATAAGTTCGATATTATTTGCATCAGAACGTACATTTGGAATTAGGGTTGCGAGGTCCCCACTATACGTACTTTTTCTGTTGACTACGGATCTCAAATGAATTTTAGTGTCTGTGACACGGGTTGAGAAGTCAACTATTCAGGTTAATTTGATTTTTAATTAAAGCAGATGCGGGGTATAAAATCAGGAACTAATATACTACTCACTTTCTAACCTTTGCGGTAGTAGAACGGGTCGACGCTTTGCTCGCTCAGTATATTCGGATATTATAATGGAAAGTCATCCTTATTGTCAAAAGCACAATGGCTTAAACATCCATGCTTGGTGTATCATGATTAATCACATTCATCTAGTCGTTTCGAGCAATGAGCCCGTAGCTTTATTAGAAGTTTACGTGATTTCAAGCAATACATTCGAGTAAATTGTCAAAGCAATAAAATTAAACCAGCATGAGCCCAGGAGAAATTAGCACGAGGACAAAAAAATAATATTTTTTTATGGAATTGCTAAGCAAGCTGCATCTATAATAATATCAACAACATGGAGGAATTCAGGATCTGTTTCCGGAACTTAGTCCATTACAACAATTTATCTATGAAAGTCTCTTTAATATTCATAAGTCTTTTCATTTTGCCATTGGCAGCCTTATTCGCCCAATCAGTAAATAAGGATAACTTTTATAAAAATGCATGGTCAAGTGTCAGCGCATTTGATGCCAAGGGCCTTCCTAAATCTGCTCTAGACGAGGTCAATAAAATCTACAAGAGCGCGGTCACAGATAAAAATAATGAGCAAATCATCAAATCCCTTATTCACAAATTAAAATTTACCTCGTCGACCGAGAAGGATGCCCTGGTTCAAAATATAGAGGCTGTAAGCAAGGAGATAACTATTTCCAAATTCCCTGTTCGCCAACTGCTGTATTCACTGCGTGCCGATATGTATTGGCATTACTACCAAAGGAATCGATGGACAATTGGCAAGAGGACTACGACAATCAATTTTGACAAGGGTAATCTGGAGACGTGGAGTCTAGCAGACATTGTTGCGCAAACATCTAGCGACTACGAACTGTCATTGTCAGACGACGGCGCACTTAAAACCGTCAACATGAGAGCCTACGACGAAATATTAATCAAAGGAAATAAATTAGGGAGAGCTTACAGGCCAACCCTTTTCGATTTTCTAGGCCACC
>DASVUU010000830.1:0-6119 GCA_036386935.1 Cytophagaceae bacterium
GAAAATTCCCGTGGGCATTCCTCAACCAGAGTGGATGCTAAAGATGGGCGCATTGTTCATTGGAACTGAGACCGAGTTGATCTTAAAAAGTCGCTGGGTTATCCCCCAGAGGTTGAAAGAAGAAGGGTTTATATTTAAACATGAGACAATTGCGACTGCTATGGTTGATTTGATATAACCGTAGTTTTCGAAAACGCCATCATGAAAGATTTGGTGACTTCAGGGATAAGATCGTTAGCATTTATGAGTCGGGGCGCTCAACCGCACTATCCTTTCGAAAGGCCTGCACTGGCGGGCCTTTCGAGATGCTCGCTACTCTATATTAGACTTCTTTGATTTAAAAGTTCGTTCCAAATGTTAATCGCATCACAAATTCAAAGCGATTTTCTAATTACGACTTTATTTCTCTAAGCTTCAGTACCCTAAGCTAAATTTCTTAGTTCAAAATTAGGGATAGTCCGAGACACCGAGAACCAGCTTTTACAAAATAAATTGGGCTAAAAGTTTTATTTGCCTCTAAACAGATAAAGGATGGAGACTTATGAAGACTTTAAAAAAATTCTAAAGGTACTGCCAACACCCAATTCACTTTCTAACTCAATCCTTCCACCCGCATTGTCAATGATGCGTTTCACCATGTAAAGGCCGATACCAGTACCCTCCACATGATCGTGGAATCTTTTAAACATATTAAATACCTTGTCTTTATTGGCATCCTCTATTCCTAAACCGTTATCACTTACATTTATGACATAATATCCTCCCAAAAAATCCGAAGTAATTCGGATTTTCGGCCTGCGTTCTGGCGAGCCGTATTTTATTCCATTACTGATAAGGTTGTAAAGTATCGTTCTGAAGTCTCTCGAAGAAAATTTAATCAATGGGCAATTTTGAACATCTACTTCTACAATAGCATCGCTTTTTTGGATCAGCTCCTTAATGATTGCCTTCACTTCCTCAACAGTCTCCTCTATAGAAATCTCCTGTACTTCTACCTGGATGGACTTTTGAATTTTATTTATCTCAGTGAGCTCCCCAATTGTTTTCTTCAATCTTTCAACGCACATATATAGGTAATTAATCAAGGGGCCGGTTTCCTCACTTACCGAACATTCGTGTTCTCGCAGTTCAACCAATAGCCCCTCCATGTTAGAAATGGGAGTTCTTAAGTCATGGGAAGCTGTATAGATGAACGAATCTAGGTCGGCATTGATTTTCTCTTTGGCTACCGTAAGCTCTTCATTTAATTTTTCAAGATCGTCATTCTTTCTTCGCACCTCGTCCTCCAAGTGTTTTTTCCTCGTATGATCCTGAGTGATTTTTATGAATCCTATAAACTCATTCGCCTCGTCTAATACTTTGGTAAGCACCACATGGGCCCAAAAAAGTTCTCCATTTTTCTTCACGCGCCAATTCTCAGTTTCGTACCTGCCTTTTTCATACGCTATATCAAGCTCCTTGTAGGGAAGCTGCATCGCCTTTAAAAAATCGGGGAACAGCATCTCAAAATGGCTTCCAATGGCATCCTCGGCGGTAAATCCCTTCATCAACTCACAACCTTCGTTCCAGCTTGTAATGATTCCATTTACATCCATCATAAAGATTGCAAAACCTTTAACATCGGAAATGTAAACCGGAAAATTTCCATTTTGTCCAGGTAGAGTCGAATGTTTCATTGAAAATTTATATTTGTCCAGCAATTAACCAGCGCCTCATCTATATAGCACGTTATTTGATCTTATAATAAGGGAAAACAATGCTATTTTGTTCTAAGCCGATGAAATTAATATCTAACTAGCAAATCCTCAAAACCAAGCTAATTTAAGATTTTAAACCTCCGAAATATTGAAGGACACACCCATTTTAAGTGCTAGCTAAACATTGCCCTAACACACTTAAAAACAGGCTTAAATAGATATGCTTCAAACATTTAACTGATTAGGCTGTTCTGATTAGTGTATTTAAGATTATCGAATTATCTTTAATTATAAATGCCACCGAGTGAAACCAGCTATATGAATACAAACTCTCAAAAAATGGAGATTGATAACTATAAGAAAGTCATCAACAGTTCAGAGCAGATAATCGCAGCAATGGATACTGAATTCAATTATCTAGTAATGAATAGCGCTTACAAAAATGAATTCAAGAGGATTTTCGGTGTAGAAATAGAAGAAGGGCAAAATATGAAAGAGGCACTTTTGCATTTGCCGGAGGAGCGAGAAAACGCGGTGAAAGTTTGGTCTAAAGCAATGCAAGGACAGACGTATTCGGTAGTACACGAATTTGGCGACGCGAGATTGGGAAGAAAAATTTATCAAATAAACACCTCGCCACTGGTCGACGAAAGGGGAATTATATTTGGGGCCACCCAGTCTGCCGTGGACATCACTGATAAAGCCACCGCCGAAGATCTTTTAAGCAGAGTATTAAATGCCTCTCAGAATGGCATACAGGTATATAAATCAATACGCAATGAAAAGAATGAAATTATAGATTTCCAATGGCTACTTGTAAACGACGCCATGCTATCCATGTGGGGAAAGAAAAGAGAAGAAATTATAGGAAATAGGATGCTAAAGGTATTCCCTGGTGTCAAAGAAAGTGACCTTTTTGATTTTTACACTATCGGCACCACTTCTGAGATTTATATCAATAAAGAAATCTACTACAACCACGATGGGCTTGACCATTGGTTTGACCTTTCTGCCATTAAATTCGAAGATGGATTTATATTATCTGCCCAAGACGTTACCCAACAAAAAAAGGCGGAGATGGTATTAAAACAAACCAACGTTGAACTAGAGCAGAAAGTCATTGAACGCACCGCCCAGATAGAAAAGGAGCGGCAAAACATGTACAACCTTTTTCGGCAGGCGCCTTCTGCAGTGGCTGCCCTATATGGACCTACCCACATCTACGAACTTGCAAATGAACTCTATCAAAAAATATTTAACCGCACTGAAGAGCAACTAATTGGACGGACGGTAAAGGAAGTATTTCCTGAAATTGACGGGCAAGGGATAGTGGAGCTCTTTGATAATGTATATTCTAACGGTCAACCTTATATTGCAAATAAATTTTTAGCAAAATTTGATCGTACTGGAAGTGGAAAATTAGAAGAAGGTTATTTTACCTTCATTGCGCAGCCGATAACGGACGAAACAGGCAAGGTAGAGAGGATATTGGTTCACGCTATGGAAACTACTGATGAGGTTCGAGCAATCCAGCTGGTAGAAGAAAGCGAAGACCGCTTCCGAACCCTTGCGGACAATATGCCCAATCTAGCATGGATGGCGAACCCCGATGGGGGTATATTTTGGTATAATAAAAGATGGTACGAATATACCGGTACTACTGCGGAAGAAATGGAAGGCTGGGGATGGCAGTCTGTCCACGATGCTGACCAATTACCGACAGTCATCGAAAGATGGAAGGAATCAATCGCGAGTGGTATACCATTTGAAATGGTGTTTCCTCTTAAAGGTCATGACGGAGAGTTCCGCCCCTATCTAACAAGGGTTGTGCCGATAAGAATCGAAAGTGGAGAAATTGTAAGGTGGTTTGGTACCAACACTGACATTTCTGAATTGGAAAATAAAAACAAACAACTCTTAAAAATCAATGCAGATTTAGATAATTTCATTTATACTGCATCCCACGATTTAAAGGCGCCTATTTCAAACATTGAAGGACTCATCGCAGGTTTGCCAGAATCCGTCACTCGGGAAACCAATGAATCCAAGGAATTTCAATACATCATGCAAATGGTAAATAAATCCATCGACCGGTTTAAAACAACCATACAAGACCTTACAGATATATCAAGGGTACAAAGGAACATCGCGGAAGATGAGGACGAAATAGACATCTGTGAGATTTTGGAAAATATAAAAGTAAGCCTCAAGAATGAGATAGAAGAAGCCAGTGCTGTTATAACTCAGGAGCTTGATTCATGCCCCAAGGTTAACTACTCAAAGCGAAACTTCAGAAGTATATTATACAATCTAATAAGTAATTCATTAAAATACAAAGCCTTTGACAGAACCGCCATTATCAATATAAAGGCAAAGACAGAAGGCGAATTTATTATACTCACTTTTAAAGACAATGGCTTAGGCATTGAATCAAGCAAAATCAATCATATTTTCGGCATGTTTAAAAGATTTCATAACCATGTAGAAGGCTCTGGCGTTGGCCTTTACATTGTAAAAAGAATCGTTGAAAATAACGGGGGTAAGATAGAAGTCGATAGCAAAGTCGGTGAAGGGACAACGTTTACGGTTTACCTCAAAAAGTAATAGTAAATAATATAATAGATAACGGTTACTAAAAATCACCAGAAAATACCTGGCTGGTCACTCCCATATTAGTGTGAGGAAAATACCTATTTACCGCCTTTAATAACTTTTCCTTATCAAGGGGCTTGAAAAGGACTTCATTTACTTCCAAAGACTTTATTCTATTTATCGACAATTCATCTCCTACGGCTGTTAAGGCAATAATAATTGGTCTTTTCTTATTGAGAAAGTCTAACATCCTTAGATATTCCATAAATTGAAAACCGTCTACCAGGGGCATAATCAAATCCAGCAGTATTAAGTCGGGATAGAAACAATAATCATTGCATCCCTCTAAATATTTTATTGCTTCACTTCCGTTATGGACAATCTTTATTTCATTGGTTATTTGTAGGTCCTGAATAAGATTCTTATTCATATAATTGGCAAACTGATTGTCGTCAATTAATAAAATGGAGTTGATTTTACTCATATAGATGAATTTGCTGATATATAAATTACTTTATTACCTAAAAAATAGTTTTGAATCAAATCACATTTTTTAGATAACAAATACATACATCTATTAATCAATCACTTGTTAATTAAAAGCTCTGAATTAGGCAATTGAAAAAGTTAAGGACGAAAGCATAATGCTTTGACGCATAGTTTTCGGTGGTTCTAAAATCACGAATTTAACGCCGGATTTATATTGACCCATGATAATTTTCCTCTTAGGAAATGAATATTTTTGAACGATATTTTAGATAATGTTTATCAAACTGGCCCAAAGCTAATCATCTTTTTTTGGCTCTCTTTGATCGTCATCTAATAGGCCGTCTGGAATGCATGTAAAGTCATCTTGCAAGGTCCCTTCACCAACTGTAAGTCCGGTGGGTTTCAAGGTTGACAGGATGATTTATCATAATAGTTACAATTTAAAGGTTACTCTTAAACGTGAAAATAATAGGATACGGTTACTAGCTTTGGACAATTCTATTGTAACGAACAATGCGGACCTTACCCTAAATTCCAATAGTATTAGGTACACCGACGGTACCGATTTTTTCTTCACGAAAGATAATGCTATAGTAGATTTAAGAATTAATTAACCATCATGGCACCTTTGAAACGCAATCCCTTTCACAAAAAACCATAGGAATTGAAGTCCATCACTTTGACAAAAGATTTAATAGGAAGTACATTTCTCCAAGTTAATCAAGCATCCCTCAAATCTAAGTTTCTAAATCATTCATCCAGAAATATGGTTTGCATGATAAAAGGTTGAAACGCATGCAGGAAAGAGAAAAAAAAATATATACCATTGGTCATTCTACTTATTCGATCGAGGATTTCATAACTATGTTAAAAGTTCATAACATAGGTATATTAGTTGACATTCGGAGACATCCCGGCTCTAAACGCTATCCACATTTCAACAAAGAATTTTTCGAGCAGATATTGAAGGAAAATGGGATAAAATATCAGCACTTAGAAGAGTTGGGAGGGAGAAGAAGACCCAAGGCGGACTCTATAAATACTGCTTGGCGCAACTTGTCCTTTCGAGGATATGCTGATTATATGGAAACCATGGAGTTCAAAGATGGGATCGAAAAGCTTACTACTTTGGCAGATACCAAGCCTACTGTTTACATGTGTTCCGAAGCTGTGTGGTGGAGCTGCCACCGCTCGTTGGTTTCTGATTACTTAAAAATTAGAGATTGGAAAGTGATGCATATTATGAGCAAAGACAAATTACAGGAACACCCGTTTACATCGGCAGCTAAGGTTAGCGAGGGGCAACTTTTTATTAGTTATAGCAATGGGTAGATTATTTTG
>DASVUU010000831.1:0-7923 GCA_036386935.1 Cytophagaceae bacterium
ATCCCAAGCATTTATTTTCAAAGAATGTTTGCCGGGTAACAAATCTTCTAAGGTGTACTGCAAGACAATCTCTGTCCCTGAGGCGCTAACCACGCAGCTGTCAAAAACTGGAATCTTCTGGCCGTCTATTGTAACTTCAATTTCACGTACGTTTTTTACAAAATCGATTTTGCTCAAATCGGATACCGTCACACTGAGCTTTGTTGGTAAATTGATGGCTTTTGTCGAATCCAGATTTCGCTGATAAACAAACGCATCAATCTTCGGAGGAACTGTGTCTCTTTTATCCACGACTCTGAACGGCAAGGAAAGCTCCGATGAATTATTAAATATATCGTAGGCCTTAATTATAATTGTATATACTCCTGGTTTTAGCTCATTTAGATACCCTGAACCAACTACCCTCCTGCCATCATCTTCAATTTTTAGTGATTCGAAAAAAGCTATCTTGTTTCCATTTAAATAAATTTCTACCTCTCTGGTCCCTTTTACATGTGCCACCTCGTTGGAATCATTAACATCGACCCGAAGGCGCACAGACGATGATGGGAAATCGGTAGTATCTAACCCTGGACTAATTATACGAGCCGATATCCTTGGACCCACAGAATCTATCCTTTCCAACACGTAAAATGAGATCTCTTCTACAGAAGAATTATTGGATGTGTCCCAAGCTTTTATTTTAATCGTATGCCGACCTTTAGATAGGTTGGTATAAGGAAATCTTATAATACCTGTGGTGCTGTCATTATTCTCGGAGTAGAAATATTCATTCAAGACAGTAGGCTTTTTACCGTCAATCGAAGCGGTGATCTCGTGGCCGACTCCTACGCTGGAGGTATTTATGCCTCTTTCATCTGACAATTTTATATTTAGGAGAATATTGGTTAACGTCTGGTATCCTTTCAAAGAATCGGAACCTGCAATTGATAATTTTATATGCGGCCCTATGGTATCTTTCACTTGTACTTTCTCCCCACCTACATTAAACCCTATAAATGATCCTGCGGCGTCGTTAAGTAAAGTATCACTTGCATAAAAGCTCATCTTCCCCTGTCCGCTGTTATAATAGATGTCTTTGGGAACAAACATAGCCAAGCTAAATGTACCGTTAGTCACTTTGGTATTAGACTCGTGAAATATTTTAGAACGTGTATTAAATGTAGTAGGAAAGCCCCCTTCGTCCCCAACTGTTGATAAGAGCGTTTCTTTATCGTACATTCTCACATTGATAGATCCGTTGAATGTGCGATTACCAGACACTTCACCCTTAATAGAGATTTTGGATAATGCTTTTACATTTGGAGATGTAGAAGTAATCAAAGAATCTTGAAATTTTGTAACGGTAATATCCCCTTTAGGAAATGCAATTTTGAGACAGGGATCTCCAAGGATTACATAGTTCCTATTATTCACGCTCTCATTAAGGGCCGACTTGTTGTTTTTAGTTTCTTTAAAAATGTCTCCTAATGTTTGATTGACCCCCCCAGTAAATATGCTATTATAAAATGCAGTATTTAGCTTAAGGTTGGAGGATGCAAATGCAGCTCTGGTAGAGGTGAGGTTCCCTATGGTACCACCGGTAGGGCTCGTTATAGAGACAATAGCTGCCGAAGTTTGATCTGGGTTATCGTACCTTCCATACTCGCAGGTTGCGGTCACCATGAAGGGAAGATTATCGTTGTTTCTATAATTTCTTAAGGAATTCTGATCGATTACTGATTCGGAGGAAAGAAGTGTCTCTCCACCGTGTCCTGAATAGTTAATTATTAAGGTGCCTGAATTGAATGCCTTTTGAATCCGCTCCTCGGCCTGAGGGACCGATTGGCCTCTAGGGGATAATACTTGTGGGTAGGCATCTAAATAAATTTTATCAATATTTAGATTGGGCAGATTTTGAGCTACCAGTTTTGATAATATTTCCGCGTGAGCTACATGCAGATTGTTATCACCGTCGTCTGCTATAAAAGTTATCCCATTTCTCCATTTGCCAAGACTATTGGCACCCCTTTCATAATTTATAATTTTAGAGACTACCACCTCTGCTTCTTGTATGGTATTTATTGGCACTCTCCCTATTCCAAGGTTTAACAAATGGTCATTGTTATATTCGGACCATTCACCCTCGTAGTCATCTAGAAAGCCGAAATAATCATCGGAAGAATAGGAATCAAGCATATGCAAAGATTCTCGCGACTCATAAACCGGTACATGGTTAGTATTATTAGAGACCCGGTCTTTATAGTCATAGGAAGCAAGGCCAAAGAGGAGCAAATATTTTAACCCACTTTGTTGGGAAGAATTATCATAGAGCAGCTTCAAAAAATCTCTAATAGCTGATATATCTTGCCTCCCCGAGGAGAACTCATTGTAAATCTGTGCTGGAGTTATAACCATGGTTTTAATTCCATATTGAGTTCTATAGTCCGCCAATCGCTGAGCTTGAGCTCTGAATAGCTCGGGGCTTACAATAATACATTGAGGCACCTCTCTTGCAATACCATGCAAATTTTGATTATCAACCTTCGAAATAAAAACAGGAGTTGGTAATTGCTCTATATTGAAAGCGGCGTATTCTCTTAAATGTCTCGTGGGCCTTGTCACTATTCCCTTACTATTTTCTAGGGCAAAAGGAATATTTTTGACTTGCAAGGGATTTGAGACATCCCAGACATAGCTTTTGCTGGTTAAACTATCAACTGTAAAATCGGAGTTTTCATAACCACGGCTTTGGACTGATCTAAATAAGAGAGGCTCACCACCTAATACCAAGCGCCTACTATAATTAATTCTAATGAAATCCAGATAACCGGTAGAGCCTGAAGGATCTTGAGCGTTTCTATATGTTAATTCAATGTTAAGGGATTTGCGATTCACTACCAGCGAATCCAATGAAGATTTTTTCTCGCCAATATTGGTGTACGGAGGGAAACTGTTATAGGTCGAAAAATCAACACTTTTCAACGGTGTGCCGTTAGCAGATATTCCGAAGCTTGTGGCGACCGAGGCTACAGAAGCAAGTCCAGCATTTAATTTTACAAAAGAGTTTTCTACCAATCCTGGAAGGCCGAGACTAAAGGTGTGGGTTAGCTGTTCTTTGAACGTCTGGCCAAACCATTCTCTTCCTGAATGTAAAATATTTACTTTCTCCTCCTCAACATAAAACCTTTCATTAAAGGATGTAATTGTGTTCCCAGACTTGCTTACTGAAGACTCGGTTGACACTCTTTTACCAGCCAAAGAAGATACGGTCAGATAATAATATGACGCTTCATCATACAAGTTTTTCTCGTGGACGAATTCATTTGCTACCGAATCATACCACCACTTGTGGGGGCCTTGTCCATAAAATACAATATAATCTTCCTGATTAAATACTTTATCTTCCTCACCTTTTACAAGTATCGCGACTTCTGGCAGATCGTAGTACCTTGCTACGGCATTACTTTGGGGCAACATTCCTCCTCCGTAGCCAAACAACTTTATCTTTTGAGGATCAATGGTCTCTGGCTCGATTCCCAAAGTTCTTAGGAAACTATAATCAATTTTATAAACGCCGTCATCACTTATTCTTATTTTGTACCACTGACCGTTAGCCAATACCGAATTGTCTATTTCTGCTTCCTCTCGCTTATTTTCAATCCTAACAGCAGCCTTAGTCTTTTCGTTATATTCTAGCTCAAAAGATATCAGTTTTTCGTAATAAGCTTTTTTGTAATTCCACCTTATTGGAATAAGCCTTAAGATACTGTAAGGTGTCTTCTCGTTAAATATGGTATTTAAATTTAGCCTATGTAAGGTATCCTGAAAATAAGAAGGGATTAATGAATCTTCGCCTGGAGAAATTGGAAGGTACAGGCTACGTTCAATTTTGCAACTCGCAATTTCAGAATTAGGAATAGATAATACGATACTGGGAAGGCCTGAATCTGCAGGGGAAAAATGAGCATCCTCTATATTAAAAGCTTTAAAAACCCTCCCTTTGATATTTACAACTTTTTGACCTTCATTCCAAGGTACCGAGTAGAACAGCTTTTTGGTTTGTGAATATCCGGAAAGGGACAACAGAATTAATAAAAGCCTGAGTAGAAGTAAAGGCATAAGCGGAAGAAAGATTTATTGACATATACAAATAGTTGTATAAAATCTAATAAATATACAAGAAATACTCGAAAAATTATATTTCAGTGATGCTATATTTATAGCCTTCCATAATTTGATTAGCAAGGAGTTTTTTGCAGGCAAGCTCAACATTTTTGTCAGCTTCTTCCTTATTGATAGCTTCAAGCTCCAACCTAATATGTTTTCCTATTCTGACATCATTAATATCGTTAATGCCTAAGTTACCCAACCCCAATTTAACCGCCTTCCCCTGTGGATCAAGTATTTCTTTCAACGGCATTACCTCAATTTCAGCTACAAATTTCATTTTCTTATTTATTAAGTTTAACAGAATCTCATCCTCGAATTAAATCTCAACTCTTTGTTTTGTTGAGTCTCTATTTGAAAGTAAAGATATAGTTATATAGAGAATAATAATAATGGGCATTGCCCCAAATTTTAGAATAGCAAACAATAGAAGGCTCAGTAACAATAAGGTGTATTGAAATTTATTTTTATCCCAACTATACGACTTAAATTTTAGGGCGATAAGAGGGAGGGGAGAAACTAGTAACCATGACATTATTAAGGTAGTACCAACTAGAAAGACGAGACTTGAGGTCAATTCAAAAAATAAATGCTCGGAATCTATCAGTACAAGTGAAGCTATAAGTAAAGCATTTGCCGGGGTCGGAACTCCAATAAATGAGTCAGTTTGCCGAGTATCGACATTGAATTTGGCGAGCCTCAATGCGGAGAAAACGGTCAAGACAAACCCTAAAAATGGGAGAGCCAGGATTACAAGGTTGGGCAATTCCATATTTTCGCTTAAGTTCTTTGCGATTAGCCAGTACATAATTAGCCCAGGCAATAGTCCAAAGGACACTACATCGGCCAAACTATCAAGTTCTTTGCCAATAGGGGAAGCAACATGGAGCATTCTCGCGGCGAAACCATCAAAAAAATCAAATACCAACGCTAAGATAATGAGATACGAAGCGTATTGCGGCTGGTCGTGCATAATCGCTATGCAACCCAGGCAGCCACAAACTAAATTTAAACAGGTTATAAAGTTTGGAATATGCTTGATCATTACTGAACCTATTTAAAGTATTATTAGATAACTTTTGTATTGCAAAATGGGTTATATTCCTTTTCCTCTAAGATAGTAGTGGTAGGACCGTGGCCTGGATATATGACAGTTTGATCTGGTAGCACGTATAGCTTTGTTCTGATGCTATTGAGCAATGCCTCATGGCTACAACCCGGGAAATCTGTTCTCCCAACGCTTCTCCTGAATAATACATCGCCACTTATGCAAACATTTTCTACTTTGTTTAAAAAAGCTACATGACCAGGGGCGTGGCCTGGTACAAATAATATGTTCAGAGTGGTATGCCCAAACTTTACCTCGTCCCCTTCATTAATATATTCGTCTGGGGATGCCGGCTCATATTTATGAAACCCATAGTTGGTTGAATATATCTTGACGGTTTCTAAGGTTGGCTTATCAAATTCATGGATAAATAGCTTTAATCCATACTTTCTTTTCAAAAAGGAGTTACCTAAAACATGATCCACATGGCAATGGGTGTTGTATATCCCTAGTGGCTTGAGCTTGTTTGATTCAATAAAAGAGGTTAATTCTTCCTGTTCAAATGTATCATAACACCCGGGATCAATGATGATGCATTCCTTGGTTTCATCGTAGAGCACGAATGTATTTTCAGAAAATGCATTAAAAGTAAATGTTTGTATTTTCATAATCTCGACTCAACCACAAATTTGGCCTTATTTCACGAAATTACAACCATTAACTGTAGTTTATTGACCCATATACATGATTTTTCCCGTAAGCTGCGCCTGGGTTCCATCTCCACAGCCGACGTTGATTTTATAGATATGCAAGCCCTGCTGTACTTTATTACCACTATCATCGGTTCCATCCCACGCAAAATCGTTTATCGTAGAAGGGCTGCCTTGATATTGTTTGTCGAAACTCTTTACTAACCTACCAGTAATATTATAAATCCTGATCTCTAAGGCTATATTCTCTCCAGACTTATTATGAGCAAAGGTAAATTTAGCTTTTTCGGCAAATGGATTTGGGTAAACTATTGTGTTTTCTAAAGCCAGATTCGCTCCTTCACCTACTAAAAAATGGATCGTTTGTTCAACCGAATTATTATGGGTGTCCCATGCCTTTACTTTTACTTTATGAGACCCAGGACTGAGATTTGAAAAAGGGTAGTTAACTTCTCCCTCCTTGTAGGTGTCTTTCAATGATGAGTAGTAATCGTTCAACACAATTACATCTTTGCTGTCATCAAGGATTGCCGTTAGTTGATGCCCAAGGCCAGACGTAGAGGTATTAATGCCACTTTCGTCTCTTAGTTTCACTAACAATAATGGATGGTCATGCGTCAACCCTCCATTTCTAAAGGTGGTGTCATTGATATACAATTTCATCATTGGAGCCTCTGTATCCGGTAATATGTTTAATTCCGAGCCTCCAATTACAATATCATTATTATAGCCGGAAGCATCTACCAAATTTGCCTTTGCGTACATACTGATCTTACCCTCACCAATCTTGTATGAAATATCTTTGGGAACGATGAAAGACACTTTGAACTTCCCACTTGAAACAGTAGCAACTCCTTCATAGATAATGCTATTTTGCAAGAAATATTTCATCGGGTAATTATCCGGCTTAGCACCCAACGTCTGCAATTGATTGGGTTTGTCGAATACGGTTATATTTATAAGTCCATTAAAGTCCCTGTACAAACTTCCGGCTTGCAAAACCTCTCCTTCCAATTGAGCTGTTTGCAATGCCCTTAGCGTGTCGGAGTGTCCCAGATTGTTTATTTTTGTGATTTGAATGGTTTCTTTCGGAAAAGCTAACATCATAGAAGGGTCTCCTAACAATGCATAATTTCTGTTGTTGATTCCATTAATGCTATTGTTTTTTGTATCCTTAATGACATCTCCTATCCTTGCATATTTCCCTCCATTCCGCTTAAAGATTCGGGTGAAAAAGGCACGGCTCAAATCGTCATTACTATGTTTATAGACTGGTCTAGCAGAAAATAGTCCTCCAATGCTTCCCCCACCTGGATTTAGAACTAAGTTAACACCTCCTCCCACTTTAGATGGATCATCGTAGCGACCAAAGTCGCAAGTTGCGGCTACAAAAAATGGAAGATTATTTATATTCCCAAGTCGTGCAATATCGGTGACGTTAAATATATCTTCTTGAGCTAGGCCACGCTCTCCCCCATGACCACTGTAACTCATTATCAAACTGCCATTTTTGAAATTATTTATAATCTCGGCCTTAGCCTGAGGACATAGTTCACCGCCAGGGGTGGAAATTTGAGGGAAAGCATCTATATAGACCTTTGAAAAATTAAACTCTGGCGAAGTTTTAGTTATACTATTTGAAAGTTCTTCCGGAAAGGACGAATGCCCGCTACTCAAACGATCATTATCGTCTCCAATAAAAGTTATTCTATTCCTCCATTTTCCATAGCAAGTGATCCCTGCTTGGTAATGAATAATTTTATTGACTGTGCTTTGTGCCTCCACTGCACTTCTAACCGGCAGCCGTCCAATGCCAATGTCAAGGAGTTCCTTTTCAGCCCCCGTCTCGTTCCACTCGCCCTCAGGCGTATCCAGAAAGCCAAAATAATCGTCAGATGAAAAAGACGTTATTTCATGTACTGATTTCCTAGTTTCATATACCGGTACATAATTGGTATTATCAGGAATTCTATTCTTGTAATCGAATGAGCAGGCACCAAACAGCAAAAGATATTT
>DASVUU010000832.1:0-4374 GCA_036386935.1 Cytophagaceae bacterium
TTGCCTAAAACGGGGTCATACATTCCCTCTAGGTATTTTACTCCGCCTTTTTCTGAAATCGGATCAAATAGATGTCCTGTTTCATGTTTTGTAGTTGCAAGCATATAAGCAATGAACTTTATATTACAGCAGCGCCGTTGGGAAATATAATATTCATTAATAGAACTAAAGATTCTTGATATTTTTGTTCGCTTCAAAGCGTTGAGTGGTGTTTCTGGAAAGGCCTGATCATATTCTGTGAAAAAGAAGTTTTCATCAATTTTGCAATAGTTTATTTCCAACCTCCTCATCTGCTCCACAAAAGCGATAGGGTGGAAGTGGTAAACCTTAGGGTCACCTATCGGAAAAGGGGTGGGCTTGCCTGGTTCTTTCTTTGGTAAAGATTTTGGAGGTGGCGCTGGTGAACTAGGTGCTGGAGCAGGTGCAATATTCTTCTTAGCTGGCTTAGAGCTGGAGAACCAACTAAAAACACTCTTTGATGTTTCTTCAACGCCCACTATGAGGTTAGCAGAAAATGCTTTTATTGCTTCAACGTCCTCCGGTGTCAGCCGTACAGAGCCAGTTTCCCCGGATACTGCCTTTGGCTTTGGCTGCTCCGCCGCTGCGGGCACATTCGTTACTTCTGGCCAGAAGCAAAGATCGTTCATCCTAAGTTCCAAAGCATTTAGTATCTCATCCTTTCGTCGTATATATTCCTGCTTTTTATCCTCATGTTCTTCCTTGTCTATCCCTTCCTTAAATAGCTTTTCAATTTCAGCCTTAAACTCTCCAGATCTTTCTCCCCACTGCCATTCACTGGAGTGGTAACAAACCAATCGAGATAGTTTCGGGGCGGTTGCTGGATCCCTGAAAGCTGCCTGGAGTTCTGCGGTGGTAAGGTATTGATCGTTGTTTTTGTCGATAAACGAACAAAGTTTGGTCAAAAATTTACTTGGTGCCTTCGGTTCATATAAGAAGTCGTCTGCATTATCTTTCAACACTTCAAACCCAAATGTTTTCCAATCGTAGGCAGAGATTTTGGTTAGTTTCGACTCTTCAATCCAACCTTCCTTACCGTTGATACTGATAAAAAGCCAGGAAACTCCTGCTCGGTCTTTTTTATTTCGTAAATCGCTTATTTTTAATATTTCCTCCTTATCAACAGTATTTGTAAGCTGATTTAACTCAGGCTGTTTTTCATAAAGTTCCGTTATGTCAGAGGTAAGCGTGCGAACTAGATCTGGAACTTGAGGCATGAGCCCACCCGGAACAAAGAAAGTTTTTCCATCATCCGTGGCGGTGACAATTTTGACCTTAGCAAAAGGGGAGCCATCCTCTACCCTAACTTTGGTGTTTTTCGCAATTATTCCAGGATAGGCCTTTTTCAACCCTATTCCAACAGTTACTTGTACATATTTCTTCTCCTTGTCGGTGTCACCATCTTTCTTGGCGTTTTCGAGGAATGGAGCGACCTCGTCGGGGGTGAATATTTCTATGTGCGCGCAGTCATAATTCTCTTGTCTTTCAAATCGTTAGAGGCTAGCTTAATCTAGCAAGTCTCAATATGTTCGAAGTCAAGCCTCATAATAAAATTAATACACAATTATCTATTTCGACAAATCCTTTCGGCAATTCTCTTTAAATCATCTCTAATGAGCAAATCATCATTTTCTAGCAGGTTTTCCTTTTCTCCCACCAACTTTATGGATTGTAGGCTGCCAGATTCGCATTCGAGCTCATAAGATTCAAAATATTCCTCCGTTACAACCTCATTTACGTACATAGTAACCTGAAATTTGATAGTTTGTAATGAATCCGCAATTTTACTATCTAATTCATCGTAAGTCATTGCGCAGCCTGAGCCACAACTTACCGTAAACGATTCTTTTTTTAATACTTTCTTAGTTGTTAGCTCACGTTTCTTATCCTTCTTTTCTATTACTTCCTTTTCTTCATTTTTTACATAACAGGAAGAGAGAACTATTAAAAGTATTACTATGTATTTTGTGTTTGACATGTAAAATTTATTTGATTATAATTTATAAGTAGAAACTTCAGAATATTTGTACAAGTCTTGCGTATTAATTTAACGCTGAGCCTTTGATTTAATTAGAACGTTTCTTATTTCTTCGGGCGTAATGTGCGCTTTATTGAGGCCATCGCCTGCATAATAAGATTCTCCTCCCTCGGCGATTCTATCTTTACTTATTTTTCTTCCTTTCTCAACACCGATACTTGCCCACTCTTTAGCAGCTTCGAACATTGCTTCCTCAACTTTGCCATCTCCTTCTAAAAATTTAATAATTTTAGGCCTTTTTATTTTTAGCAGGTATTCGTCAAATATCCTATTTTGCATTTCTTCGTCCATGTTCTGATTTAGATCAATATGTAACGAATCTACAGCAGCTTTTAGAGTTGGAGGTATTAATTGGAAACGGCCTACCGCAAAAATATCTCTATTTATTTGTTTAGCGAGTATTTCCTTAACGGTTGTTTCTACCACGGTAATGTTTCTAATAACCTTCAAGCCACCTTTGGTCTGATTACATATATTGTAATTATTACCAGATTCCTTCTTGCCAATCAAATTGCCAAGCGCACTATTGGCCCATACATATTTATTGGATAATATCATTTTTCTCATCTGGCCCACAAAAGCAATAGGGTGGAAGTGGTAGACCTTTGCATTTCCGGAAGGGAAACTCCTTCCCGAGGAGGGAGGGGTGGCTTCAGGTTTTAACGGTGTAGGTATGGACGGATTGCTATGACTGGGTGCCGGTGCAGCTTCTTTCTTTTTTGTGGAGAATAGATCGAGCCAATTGGTTTTTGGTTTCTGTTTCTCCTCTAGTATCTCAATTCTAAATTTGTTCTCCTCTGGAACTAAAGTTTTTACATATTGCTTCAAGGCCTCGTCAGCAATTTTATCGGAACTTGCCTTTTTATCAATAATGGGTTTGATCTTATTCCAGAAAGACAAATTTTGCACCCTTTTCTCTAAGGCATTGAGGGTTTCGTCTCTTTTATTCTCAAATTCTTTTCTCAGTGCGCCATCTTCTTCTGCTTCTATCCCTTCCGTATAAAGCTCCTTTACTGTCGCTTTAAAAGAAGCCCATTTGTCACTATAGTGCCACTCGCTCGTATGCTTGCATACCATGTGAGAAAGCTGTCTAGCAATCTCAGGTTTTTTCAACGCATTCTGTAGCTCTTTTGTGGTTAGGATATTACTGTTGTCAACGTCTATGAGCGACCACACCTCCTTCAAAAATGTCGGTGGGCTTTTTGGATCGTAGATGTATTTATCTTCAGAATCTATTAAAATTTTGAAGCCAAAAGCTTTCCAATTGTAGGCAGAAATTTTCTCGAGCTTTGCATCACCGTTTTTTATCCATCCTTTTTTGCTCTCGATTTTGAATTGATACCATTCGACGCCTTGAGGATCTTTTACTATACGAGCATCTTTTTTGGAAAGAATAATTTCCTTTTCAATCGTATCTTCAACCCTTTCTGGGCTTGGCTGTTCCTCATAAATTTCGGTAAGGTCATTAGTAAGATCCCTTATTTCAGTAGTTCCTCTCGGTACATGGCCAGCAAAAATCCAGTATTTTTTTGCATCACTAACTTCATATTTAACCTTTCTTGTTAGTTCGCCCGGAGTTATTTCCTCCTCTAATACTAAAATCGAATCACTTTTTAAAAGGCCTCCAAAAGCCTCATTTAGCGTCTTCAGGTGCTTACCTTTTGAAGGGATGTAATAGTCCTTGCCGTCTTTGTTCTTGCCCTTGTGGACCAGATCTTTGTGCATCACCTTTTTCGTCGAGGAAACTAATTTTACCTCAGCCGTAGCATCGTGCGCAGTTACTTTGATTTGGCTACCCCCCGGGATGATACCAGGGAAAGCTTTTTTCAATTTTGCACCAGCATTAATTTTAAAGTAATTTTTTTCTTTTAACCCATCATCTTTTGAATCACTTAAAAATAATTCTGGGTCTTGGGCAGTGAAAACCTCCACATGTGCGGCCCTATAATTTGGCTGTTTCTCAAAGGCGTACAATCCTGTGTAACCGACCGATGCCCCTGCCTTTATTGGGTTTCGACAGTTAACTAGCTTATCTAGTTTATCTTCCTTGATTCGGAAGTTATATGTTTCAAGTGCTTCGTCCTTATCATCATTGCTTGTGATTTTATATTTATTTCCACCGATCGTTTCGACATAGTCTTTATGAGTTGCAATAAAAATATTGCTGTGGAGATTACCATTTTTATCGGTGTATTTTACTTTTTTATAGCCTACCTTACCCAAATTTGACCAATGCGAGTCGCTTTTTTCTTCTGCTGTCAGGGAATCATCTTGTTCAGCAATGTCTCCCCGTGGTATTACAAACTTTATCACTTTGT
>DASVUU010000833.1:0-8870 GCA_036386935.1 Cytophagaceae bacterium
CGTGCGATAAAAAAATTTAACAGGGAAATAGACATCCCGATCGGTAAGAAATGAAACTTGGAAGTAAGTATCATCCTACCGTTTACAACTTGAGACTGATAGGTATTATATCCATTTGGGACAAAATTCCAAAAGAAGTAAAATCCACTTTTCTGCTTTACTTTATTGTAAAATTGAAGGGGGCTTAAAGGCAACACATTTCGGCTCTGATTTGAGATCTTAAAGTTGTTTTCAGTAATTGAGAGTGTATCCGAGGAGGTATTTACCAATTTGAACGCTACCATTGTTACGCCCTTCTTTTTTTCTTTTCTTTTATATTTCGCCGCCCCCAGGCGTTCAAAAACGTTGGTGATGTAATAATACTCCAGCGGCCCGGACTCCCTTTTAGTTGTATATTTAAATTGTGCGGGATTTGAGGTCTTATAAATACCGGCACAACTAGATAATATTCCAATGGTGAAAATTGAAATCAGAAGCTTTTGTATCATGAAGGATGTCCCGGGACAATATTCTGAAATGTAGTATGAAAATAGGTATTTTTCATTTTGAAGTAATATATATTTGAATTTAAGATTACAAACTAGTCCATTTACAGTTACCATTAAACCTCATCATTATAAAATTATAAATTCCCCATGCAAAGTGAAGCCCCTTTAAAAATTGCGGTAGCTCAAATAGAAATTACTCCTGGCCATCCGGAACAAAATTTTTCAAAAATTGTCAACGAGATTAATAAGGCTATTGCAGAGGGAGATGATTTAATCGTATTTCCGGAAATGGCTGTTCCAGGATATTTATTAGGCGATGAATGGGAAAATGATGCCTTTATCAAAGATTGTTTTAATTACAACGAAGAAATAAAAAGTGCCACTAAAGGGATAACGGCAATTTGGGGAAATATTGACCTCGATGAATCCAAGAGAAATGAGGATGGGAGGATAAGGAAGTACAATGCTGCATTCATTGCCCAAAATGGAGAATATTTGGGTGACGGTTGTATTCATAAGACTCTTATGCCAAAGTACAGAGAGTTTGAAGACGAGCGGCACTTCTATTCAAAAAGAAAAACTGCACAGGATAATTTAAAAGAGGTTGGTGAATTGATCAACCCGATCGAAGTTAGCTTCGGATCTGGAAGAAAAAACTTGGGATTGATACTGTGCGAAGACATGTGGAGTGATGATTATACCATCAATCCCATCCAAATATTATTAGAAAAAAAGTCTGACCTTATAGTAAATATCTCTGCCTCCCCATGGACCTGGCGCAAGAACAACAAACGCCATTCGGTCGTCCGAGATAGAATAAAAAACCAGCCAGTATATTTTATTTACGCCAATAATACAGGAACCCAAAACAACGGAAAGAATATATTTTTATTCGACGGCAACTCAACTATATACAATCCCGACGGCTCGTTGTTAAAAGTCGCTAACGATTACACCGAAGAAACTATAAGGGCAACAATATTTAGTGAAAACTCTACAACTATTCCAAACCCTGAGCCAGGTGTAAACAGAGATAAGGAAGAATTGTATAATGGCCTCATATATGGCATAAGAAAATTTTTTGAGGGAAGACAAGATAAGAAAGTAGTACTTGGCCTTAGTGGTGGGATAGACTCCGCTTTGAGTGCATGTTTGTTTGCTTTCGCTCTTGGTCCCGAAAATGTTTTCGCCGTAAACATGCCGTCGCAATTCAATTCCGAGACTACCAAAGGTGCCGCCAAAGAGCTGGCAACTAATTTGGGGATTAACTATGCAACCATTCCCATACAGCATTCATTCGAACATACTATTGATCAAATAGAGTCAACCCATTTTACAAGGTTAGATGGTTCTCAAAATAGGACTGAATTAGAATTGACGGGGTTGAACAAAGAAAATATTCAAGCTAGAGACAGAGGCTCACGCATATTAGCCGGCGTGGCGTCAGTTCTTAACGCCTTGTTCATAAATAATGGAAATAAAACAGAAACTGCTTTCGGGTATGCCACATTATATGGCGATGTGAATGGCGCTCTTGCACCGTTAGCAGATTTGTACAAAATGGAGATATATGACTTATGCCGCTATATAAACTTGATCAAGCCGGTTGTTCCTGAGAAAATATTTGAGATACCCGCCTCGGCGGAGCTTAGTGTCGACCAGAATGTTGATGAAGGAAAAGGGGATCCAATATATTACCCATACCACGACAAACTGGTTAAAGCTTTTGTAGAATTCCGCCTTGATCCTGAAGATATCTTAACTCACTATCAAAAGGGTACCTTAGCCACTACTTTGCATCTTGAACAAACGATTATAGATAGATATTTTTCAAGTGCTGCAGCGTTTATTGCCGACTTAGAGCACAAATGGAGAATCTATAAGATTTCGATTTTTAAACGGATACAATGCCCACCTATTATTACAGTGAGCAAGCGCGCCTTTGGGTTTGATCTTAGAGAATCACAAAATGGAATACATTACACAAAAAAATACCTGTTATTGAAAGAACATATATTGTCCGACCAATTATAGGCCGTGAGTTGAAGGCCTCTATTTAGATGGTGCGAGTATGAAACCTTTATTTAATTCTATGGCTGCTATGAATCCTTGCACGAATAAATATTGGAAAATTTATATTTAAAATATCTATAATACATTGTACTTATAGTTTAAGAATATATATTTGAAAGTGTTTAAATTACTGCAGCTATGAAACTTTTGTTTTCCAATATATTTTTTGTTCTATTTTTTGTTCTTGTAGCGTGTGAATCGAAAAAGGATGATGGCCATAAGTCAGCGGTGGCTGACGGCAATAAAATTCAAATTGAAAATAGTAAGCAAGGAACAAAGGAATGGATGTTGACCAACGTACCCTTTGACACCTGTTCCTTTCCCGATCATCGGTTTTGTAGAAGAAAATCTATTGAAGGATATTGTTCGAATACGAGTTATTTTGCCGGCGATACACTTAACATATTTGTAAGTTCCGATCCGTCTAGCGAATTTCAAATTGATATTTTTCGGATGGGATACTATGGTGGTTTGGGCGGCCGATACATCACTTCAAGTGGCTCAATAAAAGGGGCACCTCAACCCATGCCAGCAATTGACAACAAGACAAATCTGCTGGAGTGCAAATGGGACAAGAGTTTTTCCTGGGTGTTGCCCGACAGTCTTACAAGCGGGGTATATGTAGGCAAGCTAACTACTAGGATAAATAAAAGTCAAGCCTATGTTATATTTATCGTCAAAGATAGGCGAAAGGCTGATTTTGTTTTTCAATGCTCTGATGTTACATGGCAGGCATACAACCGCTGGCCACAATGGCATTCAATGTACGACGAGGGTGCAAAGCCTTGGGTAAATACAAATGGAGCCAAGATCAGCTTTGACAGGCCTTACAGCTTGTATGTAAACGAACTTCCGGCAGATTTCAACCCGCTATCAAACGGTTCTGGAGAATTCTTTATGTGGGAGTTCCCGCTATGTTATTGGATGGAGAAGGAGGGATATGATGTAAGCTATATTAGCGGCATCGATACTCATTCAGATACCTCATTAGTAATGAGAGCTAAAGGATTTTTGTCGGTTTCACATGACGAGTACTGGACAAATACTATGTATTCTAACGTTACTAAAGCTCGCGATAAGGGCGTAAATCTATTTTTCTTAGGTGGTAATTCACTGGACGGCAAAGTTTATTTAAGCCCAGGCACAGATGGCCGTCCTAATAGAATTACAGGCAGGATGCCTGAAAGGGAATTCGATAATGAGCAGGAGCTAATGGGCGCGTCATCTTATGGCGTCGGATATTCCGATTTTGTTTGCAAATCACCAAGCCACTGGATTTTTAAGAATACCAATTTGAAAGATGGAGACCGAATAAAAAACTTGGGTGGTTGGGAATATCATGGCTACCCGTTAAAGAAGGATTCAACACTCATCGTACTGTCTGAGGATTCTATAAGGCCAAACAAGTTTGCAGCAATAAATCCACCGCCTATGCAAGCAACAACTATCTATAATGGTCCAAAAGGCAACATTGTGTTCAACGCCGGCTCATGCTTCTGGCCTGTAGCGTTATCAACTCCTCCCGGTTTTATCGAACCTGTATGCAATCAAGGGAAAGAAGTACCTTCCAAAATAGACTTTCCCTCAAATAATCCCGACGTTCAACAAATGACAAGAAATTTATTTGAATATGCATTAACAAACAAAACAAAATAGCGCAGTTGATCATTTTTTTATTAAGACTTTTTTGATATTAAATAGGCTTTAAGTTAGATTTTTTGCGATTAATGGCTTTTACTCAAATTTTATTACATAGCCGGTAACAGTCTGGAATTAAGGGATATCTTTGTAGGATCGTTAAATATATAAACATCCTAACTTTTAGAACTTAATTTATGAAAGAGCTTTTACATTTTCACTTTTTCCCTCTGATCAAACTAGGTGGGACCCTCTTTAAAAAAAATCGTTTAGCTTTGATCGGTTTGTTGTTATTGTCAATGTCAACTCGGGCACAGGTCGACTTATATATCAAGAATCCCAACGCGAGCCCGGCCATTGTAGCTTCTGGGGCAGAGGTTTCCATAACTAGCACTTTGAGTAACGGAGGTTCGGGCTATGTAAATTATACCTACACAGGTTACTACTTATCTACTGATACTATTTTTACCAAGGAGGATACTTATTTAAATTCTGTTTCTAGCTATTTATACGGCAACGACAATTCAAATCTGTATCTTGATCTTTCTATACCTTCGGCAACAAAGCCGGCAAAGTATTATATCATACTTGTCGCTGACCATTACGGCTATGTAGCTGAGACAAACGAGTTAAATAATACTGCTTATGTTGGAATAACGGTTTCGCAGCCGCTAATCGACCTAGCAATTACGGATCTAAAGTTGAGTTCATCAATCCTAAGCGCGGGGTCGAACTTTACCGTAAGTAATTATTTGCAGAACAAAGGCGAAACAAGTTCTGGCTACTCGTACACTGGCTATTATTTGTCAAGTGATACCACGTTGGATATAAATACAGATCAGGTTCTCAATAATTATTCAGACTCATATTCTGTAAAAGGCAACAGTAAGGTGGAACAGTCTGCCTCTTTGTATATTCCAGCCAATGTCAAAGTGGGTAATATGTATGTAATCGCTTCTGCGGATTATCAATTTCTTGTTTCTGAAACCAATGAAAAGAATAATATTTCATACGTGCCCATCACAATTTCAAAGCCCGATCTAGTGTCTAAAAATCCTGCTTTAAGTGCTACAACGGTTTCAGCAGGCGGAACTATCAAGGCGTCGGTTTTTGTATTGAATCAGGGAGCTACAACTACCGGTTCAAGTAGTACAGGTTACTATTTGTCTACGGATACGATCTTTAACAGATCTTCTGACACTTACTTGTCATATAGTTATTTGGGTAGCCTTGCAGCTGGCGAGACATCAGCACAGTCTTCGAGCCTCAATATTCCGACGACCGTGAGCCCTGGAAGCTATTATGTTTTATTTGTAGCAGATTATGGCTACTCTGTAGATGAAAAAGATGAAAAGAATAATGTTTCACGGGTTCCCCTCTCCATTACCAACCCTGATATCGACTTGCAAATCGTAAATCCTTATTCAAGCCAAACTGAAGTCTCTCCAGGTAATTATTTTGAAGTCAGTCATTATTTAAAAAATATAGGAAAGAGCAATGCGGGAAGTAGTTACACTGGGTACTACCTTTCGAAGAATGCTGCTTTTGATATGGACGAAGATATTTTGTTAGGTTCCTCAGAAGCTTATAGTGTATCATCGAGTTCAAGTATTAGTCAATATAGGGAATTATCTTTACCAAGCACTGTTGAGGATGGGAACTATTTCCTATTTTTTGTAGCCGATTACCTAGATTTTGTATCAGAAGTAAATGAGGGCAACAATGTTGCGTCAATAGCTATTACCGTTGGCAAGCCGGACTTGCTAGTAACTAACGTTACCCTTAGCTCGTCGAGTGTCGAGGCAGGGAGTCAGATAAAAGTTTATTCATTTTTGAAGAATACTGGTAGTGCAAGTTCAAGAACAAGTTATTTGGGATATTATCTTTCTTCAGATACGGTGTTTGACATTAATGATAGATATTTGAGCTATTCATATAGCAGTCAAATCAAAAATGGCGAGTATGACTTATTAGAGAAGACTTTAGACATTCCTGCTAATGTGGAGCCTGGTGCTTTTTATCTAGTCCTCTATGCTGACTATGAAAATTCAAATGTCGAGATCAATGAAAAGAATAATTATGCGGCGGTTAAAATAGGCGTAGTGCCTCCAAACATTGATTTAGTGATATCGAAGGTCTATACCAGCGCGAATAAGATTTCTCAAAATGAGTACCTTACAGTTAGCAATACCTTAACTAATTTAGGCAAGAGCAGAGCAGGAGAGAACTACACTGGTTATTACCTTTCGAAGGACACTGTTTTTGACTCATCTGCGGACACATACCTCGCCTCTTCGAGCGTATATAGCCTATCGGGCAATTCAGCAACGGATCAATCGCAAAGTTTTTCTCTCTCGGGAAACCTGGCAATTGGGACGTACTATGTGCTAGTGGTTGCTGACTACAATAAAATGGTAAGTGAGCAGAATGAAAAAAATAATGTTGTTGCAGTACCCGTTGAGGTGACAGCACCAAATGTAGACTTGATTGTCACTAACGCAGCGGTTGCAAAAAATTTCACACCTGGTTCTTATGTCAATGTAAGCAATACCCTCAATAACATTGGAACCTCTATTGCCGGCTACAGCTATACAGGATATTACTTGTCTAAGGATACTATATTTAATAATAACTCAGATACCTTTTTAGGTCGGGCCTATGGATATTCTATTTACGGAGGAAGCTCTACCTATCAAAATGAAAGTGTTTTCGTCCCGTCTAATGTATCCACAGGAACATATTACATGCTTTTTGTAGCAAATTATGATGATGCCGTAAGTGAAATCAATGCTAAAAATAATGTTAAATATCTACCTGTAAACGTGACAGCTCCATTTATTGACTTAACGATACCGGTTATTTCCTTATCAGATACCTTAAAGTCTCCTGGAAGTAGCATAAGAATTTATAATACCCTGTATAACGTAGGAACAAGTTATAGCACTTATTCCTATACTGCGTATTACCTCTCAAAAGATTCTATATTCGACAAGTCTGACGTTTTTATCTCAAACCAAGGGGCTTATGGGCTATCGGCTGGAGAGACTTCTTATCAGGAATCCTATGTGACTATTCCAAGTGAAACGGTTGCTGGCAATTATTATATTTTAGCCGTTGCCGATTATACAAATGTGATCTTGGAAGAAAACGAAAAGAATAACGTGAGGGCGGCTGCTTTTAGATTAACAGAACCTTTTACTGATGTAGCAATTGATTTCTCCTTTTTGAGCAAAGCTTATCTAGCACCTGGCCAAAGTGTTGAGCTATATAATAACGTTATCAACAAAGGAACTACGGATATCGATGCAGTAAATACAATATACTACTTATCGAAAGATAGCATATTCGATGCCGCGGATACTTACTTGTCGGAAGCAAAAGTTGGCTATTTGAGATCGGGAGCTGAAGAATATCAATATAATGTTTTAAATATAGCCAGTTCCACAGCCACTGGATCATATTATATTCTTTTCGTATTGGATCCCAAAAACATTATTTCGGAGCGCAACGAAGCCAATAATATAAGATATGAAAAGCTTGTTGTCACAAAAGATATCTCTAAAGGTGATTTGACTATTGCAGACGCGACCTTTGATTCATACTCTATGAAGCCGGGTTTTAGTTATGAAGTAGGCAGTTATCTAGCGAATATTGGAACTAAAGATATAGGAGCAAGCAATATTGGGTATTTCCTTTCTACGGATTCGAAATATGACTCGCTTGACGTATTAGTAGGTTCAGCGCTCTCTAGTGAAGCGATTGCGGGGAAAGGTCACTACAATAACAGCGTTATACAAATTCTAAAATCAACTGAGCTTGGGCGTTATTATTTATTATCTGTAGCTGATTATAAAAATGAGGTTGACGAAATAAATGAATTAAATAACGTGTTTAGTGCCAAAGTGATTATTGATATTGTGAGTGGCTTAATTTCAAGTGCAGAAAGTATGGATATAACGGTTTACCCTAATCCGGCGACTGATCATGTTAAAGTAAACCTTCCTATATCTGTGGACACCGAAGTAGAGTATAGTTTGGTAACGGTTCTTGGACTAACTGTAAAAAGTGGAACTATCGATAGTTTCCAATTAGCAGAAAAATCTATTTCACTAACAGGGTTGACAAAAGGGCTGTATACTTTGGTCTTAAATGATGGTAAGAAAAAGTATTATAAAGCCTTTACTATTGAGTAAGAATAATTTAAGTTGTAATTAACAAAAGGCCTGATTCGTCAGGCTTTTTTTTGGCGTATTAATCTCTCGGCTCTACTGCTGGGCTTCTCCATTGCAAATGCTCAAGTGGATTTATATATTAATGAAGTAAGTGGTAACATTACAACATTGAGTAGTGGTGAGTCCGCTTATATTAATTTTCGGTTAACAATGGTGGGCCTGGTTATGTAGAGTATGGGGTATACGGGATATTTTCTTTCCGTTGATTCTATATATTCTAGTGATGATAGATGTGGATTCAGAATCCTTCAGTTATCTTTAAAGTTAAATTGGAGCTTACAGGCATCGTATGGGACTTCTAATTCCTGGTCTACCAAATATTCAGCGTAGGTATTCCCTATTACAGGTGGCCGATGCTATCAGCCAGCAGTCATCGTTCCCGTCAAACATATCGTTTCCGGTAAGTTCTCGACCAGAACGCCTAATTCCATAATATAGA
>DASVUU010000834.1:0-5352 GCA_036386935.1 Cytophagaceae bacterium
AATTATCCAAAACAAAACCCCTGTCATTGTCTGAAGGAGCCCTCCAAATATTAAGTTCAGGGCCGTGTTTCAATAATTCCTTATCCTCAAATTTTAGAGAGGACATGTTGCCGGTTATTTTTGAAAAGACCACAGAGAAATTACCTCCTTTAATTTTCAACTCTGAGGCATCAGTCTCTAGTTTCATTTTAGGTGTCTTTAATAACCCCAATTCCTTGTGAAGCAAATTATTTTGTATTTCAAACTCTGCATGAGCTACCTCGTGCCCTTTGTCTGCCCACTTCGTAGTTTCCTTAAGTGTTACAAAAATTTGGAGGAGGTAATTTGTTCCTGCTTTAAAACCGGGCATAAGGTAAGGGACTTCAAACTCTCTTTCCTTTTGAGCGTCTAGGTCTAGCTGCAATGAACCATTTTGTGTGACCTTCCCATTTTCTACCAATTTCCAATTGATGTCATAAAAATTCGCATTCAAAAATTCACTCCAATTCTTCACCTTAAACTTACGAGTAGCAATGTTTATAGGAGAGAATCGAAGCGGTTGCATTACATATTTTAGCTCTAATAATTCTGGCTGTATGGTACGGTCGGCATTTATAAGGCCATCAAACGCGACTAATTTTTCGGATTTAGGATCATTCATCTGCCCACCGTTAGCTATAAATCTTTTACCATTGCTATGAGTAGCAAAAAAACCCTGGTCCATCCAATCCCAGACAAATCCTCCCTGAGCTCTAGGCAAGGTATATACATGTTTCCAATATTCCATTAATGCGCCGGTACTATTGCCCATAGAATGTGCATACTCGCACATGATTACTGGACGGTTTTCATTAATTGCTAAATCTCTAACGGTCGCTTCAGTTGGGTACATGGGAGCTATGATATCAACTGAAGGATCGGTATCTGCTGGGTTATAGTGAACTGGCCTCGTTGGGTCATAAGTACGTGTCCAACTGCTGACAGCTACATGGTTTGGACCAAATCCCGATTCGTTGCCCATAGACCAATATAATACACTTGCGTGATTCTTATCCCTCTTTACCAAACTTACCACTCTGTCCATGAAGGCATTTTTCCAACTTGGCATATTAGAAAATTTACCCCAAAACGCATGTGATTCAATATTTGCCTCATCACAGAGATACAGTCCATATTCATCACACAAGTCATACCACTCAGGTGCGTCAGGGTAGTGGCAGGTTCGCACAGCATTGACATTGTGTTGTTTCATTAATTTAATGTCAGCAATCATCGCGTCTCTTGTTACATACCGGCCCGTAATAGGATCATGTTCATGCCGATTGACACCGCGTATGATAGTGCGTACGCCGTTTACCGTCAATATTCCTGACTTCCATTCAATTTTCCTAAAGCCAACCTTGGTAGACAGGATTTCATTGATAATACCTTTAGAGTCTTTGACTGAAATAATCAATGTATAAAGGTAAGGTTCGTCACTGCTCCATTTATGGGGAGCCGTTACTGGCAATTGGAGACTCACTTTCTCCGATAACTTATTTAGTAACTTGATCGGAAGTGATGTTTGGCTTAATATTTTGTTATTCTGATCATAGAGATCCACAGCAGTGGTATATACGTTCTTTTCTTTGAGATTTGTATTTCGAAACTCGAAGCTACACTTCAAAAGTGCATTTCTGTAGTCTGAATCAAGGTCCGTCACAACAGTATAATCACTTATAGAAACCGTGGCTTTTGAATAGAGGTATACATTCCTAAAAATTCCACTTAATCTCCAGAAATCTTGGTCCTCCAAATAGCTACCGTCAGAATATCTGTATACTTGCACAGCCAAGGTATTCTCTCCCGTTTGCAGGTATTTGGTAATATCAAATTCTGATGGAGAATAACTATTTTCGCTGTAGCCAACTTTTTTGCCATTTACAAATAGGTAGTAAGCAGATTCCACACCATCAAAATTTATATAAATTTTTCTTCCTGACCAGCTTGTAGGAACGGTAAATTTCCTTCTGTAAGAACCCACAGGGTTATCATCGTTGGGTATTGAGGGAGGGTTTGCTGGTTTAAAAGGATGGACAATATTAGTAAATATTGGAGCACCGTGTCCTTGAAGCTCCATGTTGCCTGGAACTTGTATTTCGCCCCAGTTGCTAACGTCATAATCAGGTTTGTAAAAATCCTGAGGAGCATCTGCCGGCTTGGGAACCCAATTGAACTTCCACTTGCCATTTAAACTCTGTATAAACGAAGTTTTTGCCTTGTCGCCCTTTAAAGCAGAGGCAATGTCATCATAGGGGACTACCTCTACATGGTAATCTTCTTTGTTAGTACTTAAAACACTTTCCGTTTCCCAGTCATTGACTTGTGCTTGAGTTGTTTGAAATAGTAATGTAAATATGAATAGAGCCAATATTTTATTAATCATAAGCTGCTTGCGATAGATCGAGAGGATAATATTTTATAAGAAATGTCACAGGAATGAAATGTATGCGAAGACGTAATAACAGTAAAGTCAAAATTTGAATAGGGTTGCGATAAAATAGAATTAGTCGCATCTAAGCATCTTGTTCCTTCCTAGCGTCATGCCTTTAATGTTTGTTAAAAGTGGTAATCTTCTATAAAGAAGCTTATTTATCACGGTTAGGCAACATTTTTAAGATAGCCGCGCCATAGGAGTATGGCTGGAACAATTAAGCTAGCCCAACTCACTTCTCAATCCCACTTACCTTCAAGATTGCTTTGCTGCTGCCGCCGGGGGCGACTTCATCATCAGTACCAAACTCGCCCTGAAGGGATTTGAATTCATCTGTTGAAAGGTCTAGCCACAACTCTACAGGTGAGTGCAGCCCCAAACCTTTTTTGTACGTCTTTCCATTTATGGTAATTTCTTTTTTGTCAATGGTTTTATCTCTCGTCAATCTGTCATGAAAAGGTACATCTAGGTCAGAGATGAAAACTTCTTTTCCATCTTTCTTCACCAGCTTAAGATTTCCAAGATCAAAGTGATCCCAGTGTGCGTTATTGTCACTGTCAATTACCTTTATTTGTATCTGCCTCAAACCCTCTATAGGCAAGTTAAACTTAAAAGCATCTTGCTTCATTCTTGCCGTGTCCGAAGTATAAAGGACTTTCACACCAGGTACGTTTTTCAATTGATCGGCAGTAGGCTCGCTCACTTTTACATTCCTTTCTCTGAACCGGAGGCTATCTTGAAAATAGAAGCTCTTTATAAAACGGCTAGAAAAGATTTGCTCCGTACTTGGCAGCATTCCTTCCTTTGTGGCTCTATATCTCAAATCTTTATTCTTGACCTCAAATGCTGATTTGTAAGTGGGCGAATTTGGATACAGTTTGGTGCCATCGTTTGTAAATTGGATGGTAGCTTTTTCAGTTGGGCTTATAAATTGGAACTTATTCGCAAAGGCTTTACCTACAAGGACTGGTGCTAAGATAGGCTCCGCGACTCTTGGGTATTCCACCTCCAAATCAAATATCTCCGATTTTTTCGTGTTGATAGGCTTCAAATGAATGTTGTAATTCACAGGAGCCGCCTTTATCAAATAATCTGCCCTTGTAGGCGGACCGCAGCTTCCACCGCCAAGACCCATCTGCCTGTTGTCAATGGACCAATAAGTGTTTTCACTTTTAACCAGTTCTGCTGTATTGTCTTTTTCTAATTCCTTTTCAGAATAATGTAGGACTGTACTTTCAAACTCAGGAAAACCATAGGCCGCAAGTCCTATACCGTCATTATCCGTTAGCGCTGCCCATTGTACTTTTGTTCTGTTACCGGTATGTTGGGGTTTAGAGTAGGGAAAATATTGCTCATCGACCTTCGATGCATATAAATTGGTCAAGGCCCCTTCATTTCTGTCAATGTAGTTTTCCCACGGCCCCTTGCCATAGTAAGAATAGTTTTCAAAGCCTGGAGCAACCACCATTTGTAAGCCAATTCTTGGTAGTCCTGCTTCTTCTAAGAAAGGAAAATATTGATTTAACTGAAAATTATGGTTGATGAAAATATCACCTTCAGCAAATATTGTATAGGTGTAGGTACATTCCCCAAGTTCCGGATGAACAGGAGTTAAAATCTTTTTCCTTACGACGACTTCTAATACTCCTGGCTTTAATATCTTAGAATCTATCGATAAAAAAGATTGAGTCAGCTTATCGAATCCTTCTTTTTTCCAATAGCCTAAGGCGAAGCCCTTGTCGTTGTCTGATGGAGCCCTCCAGATATTTAGATCTGGTCCTTGCTTTAACAGTTCCCTATTTTCGAACTTCAACGAGGACAAATTCCCATCAACTTTAGAAAAAGCGATTGAAAAGTTATCGCCTTTTATCTTCAATTGAGTTCCATCAGATTCAAGCTTTATTTTAGTTTTATCTTTTACAACAATTTGCTTTGCTGGCAAGCTGTTGGGAAGCTCAAATTCAGCATGAGAGACTTCGTGTCCTTTATCAGCCCATGTTGTAGGCGCCTTCAACGTCACAAAAATGTGGAAAAAGTAATTCGCACCTGCTTTCATGTTTGGCTTGTTGAAGGCGATTGTAAACTCTTTCTCCTCTTGGGGGGCTATCGATAAAGGCAATTGTCCATTTTGTACAACTTTGCCATTCTCTATCAAATCCCAGCGGATGTCATAGTAACTTGCATTGGTTGATTCATGCCAATTTTTGACTTTAAATTTTCCTTCCTGGACTTTTATGGCGCTAAATCTTAACGGTTGCATGATGTACTTTAGTTCTAACAGCTCTGGCTGAATAGTCCTATCAGCATTGATAAGACCATCGAAGGCAACTAGCTTCTCCGATTGTGGATCATTCATCTGACCTCCATTAGCAATGAATTTCTTGCCATTACTGTGGGTAGCAAAAAAACCTTGGTCAATCCAATCCCAAACGAATCCCCCTTGGGCTCGCGGAAGTGAATATACAGGCTCCCAATATTCTTTTAGATTGCCTACACTATTTCCCATCGCGTGAGCATATTCGCACATAATTACCGGCCGATTTTCTCTCGCAGCTAGACCTACAAATCCTTCTACACTTGGGTACATCGGTGCGATAATGTCTATCGAGGCATCAGTGCCAGCTGGGTTGTAATGAACAGGCCTGGTAGGATCATAGCTCCGGGTCCAATTGCTAACGGCCACGTGGTTTGGTCCGAAACCAGACTCATTTCCCATCGACCAATATATTACGCTCGGGTGATTTTTGTCTCTTTTCACTAACGCGCTGACTCTGTCCATAAACGCGTTTTTCCAGCTGGGCATGTTTGAAAATTTTTCCCAGAAAGCATGAGACTCAATATTAGCCTCATCACACAAATACAATCCATACTGATCACATAAGTCATACCACTCAGGAGCA
>DASVUU010000835.1:0-6178 GCA_036386935.1 Cytophagaceae bacterium
CCGCATTCTGTACTGCAGATTCGTTTCTGCCTGTAATTATAACTGTGGCTCCCTCCGCTGCAAGTTCTTTAGCAGTAGAGTATCCAATACCACTGTTACCTCCAGTGACTAGAGCAACTTTATTGTTTAATTTTCCCATTGTAATTAAGTTTATTTTGGAATGATTGTTCCGTAAATATAATATTATTGGAATGATTGTTCCAAATAAGCGGATAAATTATATTTTGAATAGCACACAATAACATAATTTACTTCGGGAAAAGGGAATGACTTCTTTTTATAGCCTGTCCCGAAGAATTTTCGGGATTCCACAAAGCAGGAAATAAGAACAGAAATAATAATGAACCAATTATGGCAGCAGCTTAGCCACCCAATAGTTTTAGACACCCATTCAATCATGGATCAGAAGTTGGTGTACATCCATCAAAATCACGTGGAAGCTGGACTTGTGACGCATGCAGAAGCCTGGCGGCATAGCACTGGCGCTAACTATGCAGGGGAAACAAAAAATATCTTGATTTGCTGTATGTAGAATAGGCAGACAACGAAAGCACAACGTGTTAAAAAGTCAAAAGCGGACGCTTGCACCATGAGGTTTCTATTCCAATTCTAAACATCCAATTTCAGTCCATTCCTCCGCATAAAGAAAACTCTGAATGGTAGCTGTATTTCTTATTAATAACTCTGACAGATTAGTCGTTGAGGTATTTCCAGATCTAATCCAAATTATTTTGGGTGGGTGTCCTTTCAAGACACTCATATCAAAAAAATCAGCGTCAAAAGTTACAATAGCGTAATTATTTTCCTTGCAAAAAATCCAAATATCCTTATCGGACTTCCCTTCTAATCCGACGCTTCTAACCTGTGTTGCCTCTGGAAAATGATTTTCAATCTTTTTCAATATTCTAAAGGAAATGTTCTGGTCAAAAAGCAATTTCATGAGGCAATTCTTAGTTTATGTTCCCTGTCAGCGGCGTAAGCTAAACAAGCCATCACGTCTTCGTGGGTCAATTCTGGAAAATCTTCTATTATACCCTCAATTGTCGTTCCAGAGGCCAGCCACCCAAGTACATCATATACCGTTATCCTCATTCCTCTTATACTAGGTTTTCCAAATCTCCTATTTGGGTCGATTGTGATTATCTCGGAATAATGTTTCATATTTTTCACTTTTGAATTCTAAGATAACCATTTTTCTGGAGTTGATGTTTTTTCCTTTCATTGAGGGTTCAATTTGATATGCCTCCCTGGCCCAAGTGTCGCCCTCAAGCAAATACAAAAAAGTTATTTTGTCTACCAATGAGCCGCAAGTATAGAATAGGAGACAATACCAAAAATAACTCGGGCAAAAGGGACGGCTTCTTAATTATAGTTTGCCCAGAAGAATTTCAGGACTTCAAGAGCAGTAAAGAAGAAAGAAATAATAATGAGCACCAATTATGGCAGCAGCATAGCCACCCAATAGTTTTAGACACCAATTCAATCATGGATCAGAAGTTAAGTGCATCCAACAAAATCCATTGGAAGCTGGTTGTGTGACGCACGCAGAAGCGTGGCAGTATAGCAGTGCAGCTACCTATGCAGGGAGACGAAAAATTATTTATATATTGTATGTAGAATGAGTAAAGTACAAAAGCATAACGCTTTATGATAAAAAGGCATAAGTGCACGCCTTCGCCATGGGGTGAGATGCTATACCACAATTTAAAGGACCAAAGTCTGAATGTAAGCGCTTGAATTAATTTACAATGTATGATTCAGAACTAGTTCCTTTTCTTAATAATTTTTTAGTCGATTTTCCGTTAGGTGACAGATATTCTGAGGAAGCTAGGCCTTAATTGATTAAATAGTATTAAGGAAAAGGACATCTGATTATGAAAAAATTACTAGTTACGGCGACATTTGCGATCTTAAGTTGCAATCTTTACGCACAATTAGACAGCCTAAAAACCAAATTTATGCTTGATGTTCCTTTGTTAGATTTCCCCGCTAATATAGAAAACAATGGCTTGGCATTTAGGCAGTTTAGCCCGAGTATGCAACAGTCACTGGGCTGGTCTAAATCCATTGCGGAAATACAACAATATTATACTAAACGGTTATTTTTTAATCCACGGAGAAACTATAAATTCGGGGAGAAAATTTGGAGAGAAGCGGTTTTGGCATCCGTCAATTTGACAATCGAGGCTATAATAGGAGGAACACCGTTCGGTACAGGTTGGACGCACGAAGAATGGCATAGGGCCGTAATGAATAAAAACAATGTCAGTAGCTTTAACGATATGAACACCTTCCCTGTTTTAAAAGAAATTGTGTCCGTAAGTCATGAGACAGATGAGGACTTAGCAAATTTTAAAGCTCGCAACAATGCCGATTTTGCACGAATGGGCATTGCCGGTATAGAAGCTCAATATGAATATGTCAAAAGTGTGCAAAAAGATAATTTTTACTATAATCTTAATTTGTCCAGCACCATTTCTTATTGGCTAAACAACCTTAGTTCCATTCAGTATGTTCGGATTTGTTCCACTACCGAGGGTGATTCTCTAACAGCACAGTTAGAGGAAGAAGAAGGCACGAACATAAAGATTAGGGATTTTACCGGACTAGACTTCACCGCATGGATTTATGACTTATCTCGGCCAAACGAACCTTATGCAGCTAGGGGTATAAGTCCATCTGGCGTAGGCATAAGGCGCTATCGCCAGACAGCCGATTTAACAGAGGAGGAGTTAAATTACCTCAAGAAAATGGGAAAAATGCAATGGATAAACGTTATTTCGCCTACGATGTTTTTTATAAATTCTATAAAGGTCAATAATGACTTTCGTTTCAATTTTGGTTTATTCCATTATTTGACTTCGTTCGGCTATGATTTGGGGAGCAATTTTTTTGTTAATTATAAGCAACGTAATGTCTTTTTTGCTTTACACAACTACCACAACTTGGAACATAATTTTTTTGGTATTGAAGCTCAGTTGCTCGACGAACAAGTGTTGGTCGGAAATAAAATTTTATTATTTAGCCCTAGCGTCCACATCTGGACACAGCCTAAAAATCAGGAATTCAGAACATCCGATGGTGAATTGGGGGCTAAAGTAGAAATTTACATGTCAACCAAGGTAGGCAAAACTGTGCGTCCTTTTCTCTCTTTATCTGCTAAGACTACTGGCTACGTAGCTGGTGATGTTTATCTTAATTCAAATTTAAGCAGTAGGATTGGCGTTTGTGCTTTCATCAAATAATAAAGGTATTCCATTAAAAATTGGGCAGCGTATTTTTCTCGGTGTAAATTAAGGAAACGCGAGCGTTTGCACGATCTCTCTGGCGTTGGTGTATCAGGCGGCTGGCCAAGGAGATGCACCATCACCAAATCTTCCACCATTTCTTACGTCCCTCCTTGTAGATTTGATCATAATGGATTTGGGTGTCACTTAATTTCTCTTCAAGGAATTTTCCATTGAAGTCAAGTTTGTATTTGTTCCTAATGAAATCTTCCAATTCAATGTAACCTTCGTGCATTATAAAACTATTGTTATCACCTTCAACCGTTACAATTATATCTCGTAGTCCTGTTTGCCAAATAACTTGCCCTTCAGTCGCAAGTCTTGTGACCGATATTTCTCTATGGGTAAAAAGTCCGTCGCTCGCTTTATAAATACCGAAACATGTTGCTTGGTCAACTTGGATATACCATCTGAGGTTTAAGTCTGGAAGAGACAGTGAGAATACTTTGTCAGCACAGGCAACATAAAGATCCTTATCTATAACAACAGCAGAATTATTGTGTATCGTTGTACTTCCACCAACGGCACAAACTATTGCGCTTCTAATCAATTGTCCACCTTGGAAAATTTTTATCGCATGATTACTTGATTGGTACTCCGATGCTTCTTTGTCCAGATACACCAAATCGTAACCCAACTTATTGTCAGTCGACTCCGGTTTGTACGTCGTGTCGTTCGTTAATTCTATCTCGTAACTTTGAAACGCAATCTTCATCATGTTCTTGCAGCTGACAACCTAATATGTGTACCGAACGGATATTGGTCATATAGCATACCTAAAGCTAAATGATTTTTTAAATTTCCGTGAATAGTTTTAGTAATGAGGATTGCACTGAACAAGCCCTGTGATTTATCAGGTAAAAAAAGTGTGGAGTTTCATACAGCAATTCAATCATGGATTAAAACTTGGAGTACATCTATCACAATCCAGTGGAAGCTGGTTTTGCAACGCACCCTGTGGCAGTATAGCAGTGCAGCAAACTTTGCTGTGAAAGAAAATATTTTATTGATTTGTTGTATGTGGAATGATTAAAACGACAAAAGCGTGACGGTTTGATGATAAAAAGCAACAAGCGAACGCTTGCGCCAGAGGGGCCTGCCTTACTCAATTAGCTGAAGCGCAGCGGAGGCAATAAACATTAGCCGTTATGGAATTGAGCTCATGTCGTATGCTATGCTATATTCTAATCCTTTAATTTCAAATATTTTTTAACTTTTAAAGGAATATCATTTAAATGCGACCGATATTTCAATACCTCTAAAATATCCGATTCAGTGTTTATTCTATCCAAACTAGGTATAAGATTTCCATTAATTAATTCTCTGATTTTATTAATCCGGTCATTTAAATCTAGAGGATTCTCCAAGTCAAAAGCATCAACTTGAGGTAGTCTATTATATATATGCATTATAACCCCATCATAATTCAGCTTCTTAATATTGTATCCAAAATTGACATAGTATAAATTACTGAAATTTGATCTCTGCAGATTGATAATTTTTTCGATTTCATCTGTCTCCAATCGCCAGTAGTTCCGTTTTTTCTTAAAGCCCAAAGGTTTTAAAACTTCACTAATTATATCTTTAAATTCTTTAGTTAACATTATTTCCCTAGCATGGCATACAACTACCTTTTCCATGGTCTCCCCCCGAACAGACCACCCATCATGCCATTGCAAATGATCAATGATGTGTTGTTCGGGCTCGTCTTTGACAGGTAAGGGTTTCCAATCTCTATTTGTGTCTGTCCAAAAATATACTTCATTCAATAGCATCCGAGAGTTTCGGACGTGTTGATATTTATGCCTTCCATTGGCCTAAAATAAAAACCAGGCTATTTATATTAAAATAAAAATACTGAAAAAAATACATCCGTTAAACATTGTTTTTGCATGCAGATGGGACTAACACAAAAATAGTGGTCTGTCAGGGGACCTACCACGGAGGAAGTCCCTCGTTTGGAAACTAAGTCCATAGGTGAAAACCTCTCTCAATAGAGCACTTTCTCTAACGGTTCTCAAAGGCAATCACGGAGGCGATCAATTAACTCTACCATGTTAGAACCTCTTCCAAAATGCAAGAATCACAAGTACGAAAGAGCTTATCATGCAAGTGGCGCGGAGCCAAAAGGCAGCTACCACCTGATTTCTTATGTCACTTACATTAGCTGGCAGTGCATTGAGATCCCAGCTCTGTATGAGCTGGTTTAGAGGGTGATTCACTGTGATTCCTATAAACAGATCAACCAGAATAATGCAAAGAGCTGCGAGCATAAGAAGGAAAGAACTTCTTGAATAGTTTCTATATAATACAATTAAACTTCCCATCACGCTAAGCAATAAACAAGGACCAAAAATCCGCATGCGGTTGGCCATAAAAGAATCTAGATGTTGCCAATATTCCGCAAAAGCTGCATCCTTCAAATGCTGTATAGCAGGGTTATTACTTATTACTGTAAAAAAACCAACCCCACCATAAAAGCCACTCAGCAGCAGCGTCATTAACAAAATTATTTCCGGGAAGGTCTTATTTCTTTGCATTAACTTATAGGATTGGTATAAAGTACTTTTTACAGTGTCCGCAAAATTAGACCTTAATTTACAGAAAGTCTTTAGCCCTTTTGGGCTATTTTATCTAAATTATAGACATATACAGCCGTATGCAGCCTTGTTGAAAATAGCATAGGTTGAAACTTCAATATAATTATACATAAAATGAATTTTTCGAGCGAGGTACAACAAGCCAGTATGACTTTAAGGCGTATTATCCAGCCTATAGTGATAGAGGATCATCATATTCAGTTCGAAGTGGAACGAGACTTCGAGGAAATGATCGGCGGGCTTCAAATGGTGGAGTCCATCTACCCTTCTTCTATTGTGATGTTGTGCAAG
>DASVUU010000836.1:0-5197 GCA_036386935.1 Cytophagaceae bacterium
TCTAATAACACAGACAATGTTTTATTATTAAGTTGTGGATTTATTGTATGTAAACTATCCAAGCTTTGAATGGTGTTTTGCTCCAAAAGCATAAAACCTTTCAATTGGTGATAATCAATTCTATTGGATGCAGTTCCGCTGATTGCATAATTTATCGCAATTGGAAATGAGCTGGCAGTTGTGCTTGACAACAAAATCTCTTTCCGGGTACAATTCTTTTTAGAGATTACTTCACTACTAATACTTCCCAACGTAAGCCTTTTGGTGGGAAAGTCATTCAAATACTTGATGTCAAAATTTACATTTACTTGAGAAAGCACATTTGAAAATTCTGCACTGTTATTTGCCACTGTATTTAATGTGGGATGAATGACAGTTAAATCCATACTAATATTCTTTGCCCCAGGCGAGTTGCTCCAACCATTTATCCGGGCAAACTTGAAGTTGGAACTATACTTCAAAGTACTTTTGGTAAATGAGATTCCTCCTAGATAATTTATAGGGTCGTCATAAGCTTGTACTTCGATCCAGATAGGATAGTTGTATCTATATTCTGGGTTTTTCGATACATCCTTGAATACACAATCGTTAAACACTAAGGGCATATTATGTGCTGATTTTGTCGCTGCTACGGCTGGCCATTGGCTACCATCTACAAAACAACGGTTGAAGGTAATGAGGCCTGTTAGGTTTTCATTCTTAGGCTCTGTATAAGAGATCTCTGCAGGTTGATAAATATTAGAAGCATCACGATTGTAGGAGAAATAACAATCATCTACAGAGACCGAAACTGGTGGACTTGCGGATGTGAGTCTGTAGAAACCGAAACTAAGGCCAGGCCCGAAGTTATTAGTAAACCTACACTTCCTTATTCTTATGTTTTGAACAAGATCATCGTGATGGTCTGGTTCAATGTCAATACCATTCTCGGGTAGTGTACCCTTGGTATTGCTGAAGGTGCAATTATCTATAAGTACATTTTTCGCAGAGATGATACTGCAACCTTGACGGCGGTTGTTGTCAAACACACAATCGACCACATAAATATTATTACAAAAATATTGATTGTTAGTACCACCTGCATACCCTGTAATTATAAGCCCATCACCACCACTGTCGTTTACAAGGAGGCCGGCGATAGTAATGTTGTTGCAATCACTCAAATCTATTGCATGACGATGTTCCCCTTCGGTATATTCAGATTTCAACATATGAAATGTTGCACCATATCCATAGATTTTAATATTGCTGCAATCCTTTAACTTAAATAGCGTACCATTGTCAAGAGTAAACGCACCACTTTTGGCTTGCAATACCACCCCTTCTTCAAAGATTATGGTTTTATTCTCCTTGTTGAAAATAGTAATGGGCTGCACTATCCATGGACCCCCTACGTTTTTTATGAGGACTGTATCTGCAGTAGAATTGATTGCGTCTCTGATGATGTTGGTAACATCGGTGCTATTGAAAACTCTATTGTCCAATATAGTATTTGTGCCATAAGTGCTCGACGCGAACAATATAAAGAGTATAATAAATCCCAAACGAAAAAACCTTTTACCGTTAAACATAAATGCTTTATCGGTACATAGGGTCAATGAATATTGGCCGAAAGAAGATGTTTTAATAGCCAGGTTTGATAGGGCTAATAGCGAGATTTTCTTCATAGTTTTGAACATTTACTTTCAGTTTTTGAAATCGTGGATAATTGAAAGCTTATCAATTTAGACCCCTTAGTTAGAATTTTTTATTCTTTCACAAATCGGTGTACGCTTTTACCTTCTTCGGTTTTAATTTTGATGATGTATAGGGCAGGTTTTAGATTCGAAATATTGATTGCGCTGCCGACACTTCCAGCTTGCAGAATAGTCCCATCAATAGACGTAATTGCATAAGTTGCATTGTCAGAAATATCCCCATCTACGAATAATTCGTCTTGGACCGGATTTGGATGAAGAGTGCAAAGAATCTTTTCTCCAAAATTTGAAGTGTTAGTAGTTAGCTCAGGCGTCAATTTGTAAACCTCGACCTCCTGATTTTTAATAGATCCGCTGAGAGTTCCGTTGGAATATACAAGGGACGAAGCCATTCGAGTGGATAAAGCTGTCAGTTTGTGTTTAGAGTATTTTGAGGGCAGTGTTAGATTAACGGTTTTACTTTTACTATAAGTGGTATTGGCCAAGACCACTAGACATGTATCGCCTAATTCCCAGTAAGAGCTTACGAGTTCTGCGTCCGAAGTAGATTTTCGGGTAAGCCTGCCATCCAGAAGCATTCCTTGTATTGACTTCACATCTTTACCAAGTAATTTAAATTCGCTCCACAATGCAGGCTGGTTATCCTTTAGATCAAAAGAAAAATCATAGCTGATCACACCTTTGATGCCTGCCGCAAGTCCTGTATAAAGCATGTTGCGCAACTCACTCACAGTAGGGTAGCGTGGATTATTGGACCTGTCTTCCCAACTGAATGTCTGCAAATGCAGAATCATTGGGTGGTTAGCCAGTGCTGCGCTTTGTACATAAGCTAATGTTCGGAGGTAAGTTTGGGTAAGTGCAGTGCTGGCAACCCAATCTGAGTAACGGTGAGCACCCATGGAATAACACTGGTAACCGGAAGCGTCGGCAATCGACGTATAAGAATTGGCGTCACTCCTAAGCGATGCATCCCATCCTGTTAAAGTCAAAAAAGTTAGGTGTTTGTTGTCATAGCCTTTGACTCCATTATGAAGTTTAGCTAAGTAATCGAAAGAATAAGTCCCATTGTCACTATCGTCAGTCAATATATAGCCCAAGGTTGCAGGATATAGGGCATACTTCTGTGGGGCCCAGAAAATTGTGGGGTAATCTTGTACACTGCCGTTCGTAACAGCAATCAACAATTTAAAATTACTTTTATCGGCTATTGTAAGCAGGTTGTTTATGGCTTCCCTCGATCCTGGTCTCCCATCATCGGCCACAGTTGTAATGTTGAAACCAGCGGCGATCATATCATTAAGCGCTCGAATTCTATCAGCCTCGCTTGCCTCATAGGGGATATTATATGCGCCAAAGGGAAAAAATGTCTTTCCGTCTACGAGTATAGTACCATCGGCACGCAAGGTGGAGGTTGACTGGCCATAAGTTGCAATCCTTGCAATCAAGCAAAAGATGAGCAATAGTGAGAGTTTTTTCATAGTTAACATTACTAGGTTTTTTCCAATCTTGGACAAATTGATAAATTAACAATAGGTTAATTTTTTTTTCTACTTTCTTATTCCTTCACAAATCGATGAATGCTTTCGCCTTCGTCGCTTCTAATTTTAATTATATATAGGGCCGGGTTCAAATTCCGTAAATTTATGACTTGGCTCAACCTTCCTGTCTGCAGATGAATACCCTCCATAGATATTATTTCGTAGCTTCCGTTTTTAGCAAAATTTCCGCCGACAAATAATTCTGCGCTAGCTGGATTTGGGTGAATAGTGTATATGACCTTGTTGGCCAAAACGTCAATACTTGTCGTGAGGCCCGGCGTGAATTTGTATACTTCAACTTCTTGATTTTTTAGAGAGCCACTAAGCACTCCATTAAAATAAGTAAGTGAAGAAGACATCCTATTAAACATTGGTGTCATTACGTACTTGGCATATTTTGAAGGAAGTGAAAGACTAACGGTTTTATTTTTGTTATAAGTAGTATTGGCTAATACTACTAGGCATGTATCAGCCGATTCCCAGTAAGAGCTTACAAGTTCTGCATCTGCTGACGACGTTCTGGTCAATTTTCCATCTAGGAGCATCGTTTGAATAGATTTGACGTCGCCCGTAAGTGATTTCAGTTCGCTCCATAAGGCAGGTTGATTGTTTTTAAGATCAAAAGAGAAGTCATAGCTTATCACACCCTTAACGCCAGCAGCAATACTGGTATAAAGCATATTACGCAACTCACCCACTGTTGGGTAGCGAGGATTGTCCGACTGCTCGCCCCAGCTAAACGTCTGCAAAGTCATTATCATGGGACGGTTTACCAATGCGGCACTTTGCACGTAAGCGAGGGTGCGGAGATAAGTTTGAGAGAGTGCTGTAGTAGACGTCCAGTCGGAGTTGCGATGAGCTCCGATCGGATAACATTGGTAACCCGACACATCAGTGATAGTTGTGAAGGAATTGGCCTTGTTTCTTCGTGAAGCATCCCATCCTGTCAGGGTTGCGAAGGTAACATGTTTATTGTCGTTGCTTTTAATTAAGTTGTTTCTATGAGTTAGATCAGAAATACTAAATCTTCCGTCATCAGCATCATCAGCTACCGACCATCCGAGTAGCGCAGATTTATTTTTATGGGAATTGACGCTATTGGTCACATAAATGTCCGTCTCACTTTGTGTTTCGGTACTTCCCAGTCCTACTAAGACCTTTACATTCCCTAACTCTGCGGCCCGATCAAGTAAACCTCCAAAATTATATGTTGAAATGTCTTCAAAGACAATTGTATTAAAACGAGACTCGGAAACGGCATCGATACTAGCTATTTTATTAGCATACGTATCTCTAAATCCGACTCCATAAAACCCAAATGGGAAGAAGGGCTTCCCGTCTACAAGTAAAGTACCATCGGTACGTATGCTGGAGGAAGACTGACCAAAAGTGAGACCTTTCACCAAAATAATTAGCAGGAGGAGGAAAATGGTTTTTTTTATCATTATAGTTAAATAGACTGGTTGACTTGCAAATGATACTAGACGCTTGATAATACTTAACTCTTCAAAATTTAATGATATTCTTCATTTACTCTTTTACAAATCTTTGTACCGCTTCCAATCCATCTCCTTTTGTTTTAAGAATGTACATTCCTGCTTTTAGATTTGCTGTGGATACAGAATGATCTATTATCTTACCTGACTCAACCAGCTTGCCATCGATTGAATTTATCTCATAATTGCTGCCTTCAATACCATCCCCTTGAATATATAACACATTTTTGGCTGGGTTAGGAAAGAGTGCCAGTCGTTCAGAATTACTCAATTTTTCTTTACCGGTTGCAATACGATCAATTAAATATGCGTGGACCTCTAGCAAATTTATGTTTCCTTCTAATTTTCCATCTGACAGCACCATTCCCGTAGGTCTGTTTTCAAAAGCTGGCTGTAGCTTTGCGTAAGAACCAATTGGTAACTGAAATGATACTTTTCTTTGGTCTGGGGAATTCTGCGTAGGATC
>DASVUU010000837.1:0-12142 GCA_036386935.1 Cytophagaceae bacterium
CATTTTTCGGAATAAGAGTTAATAGGGGATGGATATTGTTCATTCCAGAAATACAGATCCCTCGTGCCTCGGGATGACAATAATGATGGGATGACAACGTAGGAAGGGAGTGACAATGATGGAAAGAAAGACAATGTTGGAGTAGGATTTCCCCCCCTTGTCATCCCGACAAAGGAGGGACCTGGCGTTTTCTTTTCGGAATAAAGTTTGGGTCAAAGATGGAAATTCTTCATTCCAGAAATACAGATCCCTCGTCCCTCGGGATGACAATAATGATATGGATGACAATGTAGGAAGGGAGTGACAATGATGGAAAGAAAGCAATGATGGATGGGGATGACAACGACTAAAATTGTATTAGTTTAATACAGCTTTTTTTATTCGCTATGACGGACTATAATTATTTTGTTTATATCACAACTAATCCGAAACGAACGGTTTTGTATGTGGCGGTGACCAATGATCTATATACTCGCTTGCAGCAACACTATGAGGACAATGCAACTGATAGAAAAACCTTTACTGGAAGATACTTTTGCTATAATCTTATATTTTTCGAACGACATTCTGACATCAATCATGCAATAGCGAGAGAAAAAGAAATAAAAGGCTGGCGAAGGGAGAAAAAGGTAAATCTTATCGACGAATTTAACAAGCAATGGAAGTTTTTAAATCAGGATATTTAATAACACCCTTGCGAGAGGGATCGCAGTGGTAGCCCGCAGAGTCCGACCTTTTTGTCGGGATCGAGGACTACAAGCGGAGAGCCCGGTCTGGAAGACTCGCCCTTGTTGTCTTTTTCACACTTCAATAACTTTTTAATGTTAGCGGGGTTAACTTTAATAGACAAAAAACTAAATTATGGAAAAGGACACAGAGATGCCTCACTATCGTACTCCAATGATGTTAAAGACAGACCAATTGACGAAGGAAGGTTATGATGCCGAGTTTCGGATAGTAGAGGGCGGGTTGAAATCTTTTAAAAACAATAAAATTTATCAGCCGAATGAATTAACGATCGTGAACCATCATAGATTTGAAGGAATTACAAATCCTGACGATATGGCTATACTCTACGTTGTAGAAACCAAGGATGGTCAGAAGGGAACAATAGTAGACGCCTATGGGATGTATAGCAATGATGATCTAGGTGCATTTATGAAAGATGTAACGGACTTGTCTTCGCAAGGAAACAATTAGAATCGATAAGGGGAAACCCTTATTGATTCTCTGCTAATGGTGATGGTGGTGGTCCTCTTCTTTTAGGAATTTTTTCATGAGCGTCCCACAAATAAACACAAAAATCCAGGTTGGGTATAGTGCCCAAGTATTCTCTACTCTTTTGTTGATGATATAAAGTATTATCTGGACAACGATACTGAATATAATACCTATAAAACTTATGCTTTGTAAAGCGTTTAAATCTCTCATTTAAATTAAATATACGGCTTTTTAAAAACCTAATACAACAACCTCTTTAAAATCTTTCACATCACCAGACATATGGTAGGAACTGAAAACTACGATATATTGGCCTGGAATAGCCATACGATGTTCTTTGTCTGTCCCGTCCCATTGGAAGATGCCCTCTGTACTTAAGAGAGAATTGTTGGCTAATGTTTGAATATGCCTGCCATGTGCATCAAATACATTTAAATTGCCGATGTACCCTGTGGACCCAAAGTTATACCTGATCACGGCAAAATCATTGTAGCCATCTTGATTCGGGCTGAAGACGTGAGGCTCTATCGAAAAATTCTGATTTTCTAGGTTTACATTTTGGGAGTTTTCATACCCAGGTGTACCATATCCAGAATTAGCGGAGGCTGAATGCCAGGAGTCTTGGGAGGCCGACGGTGCAAATGGGGAAATTCGTTCAAGTGATACCCCTTCCTTATTCTTGATTAAGACATGGTGCATCTTTTCGTCAAAGGACATTTCATCCATGACTTGATGGGTATTATTTTTTAGGGATACAACGCCCATATCATCGTTCAGCGGCGGCAGGTCTGCCTCCACGATATTTTCTTTTTTGGCCTGTTGATAATGAGACAGCAAGGCATTTTTATCAGGGGTAATCGCGAGATAACCGTGAGGTGAAATAATATTAGTTACTAGTTGAATGGGATAGTCCCTAGTGGTGGAGTTGTTGCTAAATGTCCACTTGCTTAAATCAATATATTTATCAGATTTATTATAGATCTCAATGAAGTCAGACCCTCCTGTCGTGGGATTGAAAAGTACTTCGTTGATGATGATATCTCCAGGCGCTGCACTGTCCGGGATTATAAAATTTATAAAAAGCAAAGAATCATTGAGGGGCTGGTTTAAACAATCTTTTATTGATTTTAAGCTAAATCGATAATTGGAATTTGCTTCTAATGGCCTGTTTGAATTGCAAGTAATAACATTTTCTTTATGATCAAATTTGAAATTATAAAAATCCACTTGGGGAACACATTGCCAGTCTAACGTTTTAAAATTTGCTGTGTCTATTGCCTTGTTGCAATGAATGGAGAAATCATTTTCGTTGAGGGAGTATTTCAATTTAACAGGCAATATAGCATTTGAAAGAATTGAATTTTTTGCGCCAGGTGTACCGCCTTTACCATCGGCAGATGCAGCCCAATTATCACTTAACAGACAGGGATCCTCTAGGTTTATCAGCTCCAGAGACCAACCGCCGGAAGACTTCTCGTTATTATGATAGAAGTCAATTGAATATCGCACTTCGTCTATAAGAGATTTGTCTGGACTTAATAGCCTAATATGGTCCCCAGAATTGTTCAATGAAGGAAGCGGCGTGCACCCCAATACATTTCCACTAAAGTAGCTGGTGTCTTTCTCCTCACAGAGAACCAGGTAACTTTTAGGATAAATTAATTTGCGCGAAAGTCTGCAATTGCTCGTACTGTCAGAAATAGTGAATCCTGCAAGATCTATGGTATCGTTTGATCTATTGTATAGTTCTATATATTCCCTCTCAGGCAAGTCAACGGAGGGAGAGGGATCTGGCATTAATTCAGTAATGAGAATGTCTTTAAATTTTACAGCTGGGCGCGCGGCTTTTGGCAAGGCATTTAAATAAATGTCATCGAGGCCATAGAGATTATTTCTCGACGGAGTAGCATACTGGCAGTAGATGCCGAAATATTGTGATTGTTGATAGGTCTTATCTTGGAAGCTGCCTTCAAATAATTTCTCTTTCCCTGACTCATTAAGGGTATATACCTTCCACAGACTGCTTGTATCCCGATCTATAAAAATTGTTGTCTTTATATTGGATTGACCCAGCGAACGCGTCGAGGTAAATAATTCTTCGATGTCTGATTTACTCTGCCTAAATATCTTAATAAAGTCTTCATTCGTTTGTCCAATCTGCAAGAAGTAGCCGTCTAAAGGTTGGTCAAGCGCACTTTCGTTTGAAGCCAGATATATTCTAATAAAGTTTGAAGAGGTTGGATTGAATTTCAGGTCGACGGTGAATTGCCAATGTGCGTTTTTTCCTAGTGCAACAGGAGTGGAGATATAAAGCTTCGAATTACTTGACAAAGGTCCATTGCTTTGAAGTTGATTATTCTTCACAATAAAACTCTCTGTATTTCCCCGCCAAATCGACTGCTTTCCCCAGTCAGGATAGTTGAATTCTTCAACGAATTGAGCTTTGCATTGAATAGCCGCAAGCCCTATAATGAGGAAAAAAAGCATTAAATATTTAAAAATCATCAGTTCAAAAAGTTTGGGTTTCAATATCCTTATAATCGGACGTTAAAAAATAAAATAATTATTCGTAGTTTTGCAAACTTAATAATTAAAATAAAATATTTATGAAACTTGCAATAGTTGGTGCAACAGGGCTGGTTGGAGGAGAGGTTTTGAAGGTTCTAGAGGAAAGAAATCTTCCTATCACAGAGCTTATTCCAGTAGCTTCAGAAAATTCAGTAGGGAAGGAAGTACATTTTAAAGGGAAGGTTTATAAGGTAGTGGGAATGGAAACTGCGGTAAGTATGAAGCCTGATGTTGCTATATTCTCCGCTGGAGGGGGAACCTCTTTAGAGTGGGCTCCAAAGTTTGCAGCTGTTGGGACTACTGTCGTGGACAATTCTTCTGCATGGCGCATGGATCCTACCAAAAAACTAGTGGTACCGGAGATCAATGCACATACATTAACTAAAGCTGATAAAATAATAGCGAATCCAAATTGCTCTACGATTCAAATGGTATTGCCATTGAATCCATTGCATAAAAAATATAAAATAAAAAGAATAGTTGTCTCTACTTACCAGTCGGTAACAGGAACCGGCAAAAAAGCTGTAGACCAATTGATGGACGAGAGAAAGGGCGTAGACGGTCCTAAGGCTTATCCTTATAAAATAGATTTGAATGTCATTCCACAAATCGATGTATTCCTTGACAATGGATATACAAAAGAGGAGATGAAGATGGTGAATGAAACGAAGAAGATCATGGGTGATAATAACATTCAGGTGACTTCTACCACTGTTAGAATTCCAGTAATGGGAGGCCACTCTGAGTCTGTAAACATCGAATTTGAAAATGAATTTGACCTTCAGGATGTAAGAGATCTGATGTCAGAGACGGAAGGCGTCGTATTAGAAGACGATATCAAATCTTTGAAGTATCCTATGCCGATGAATGCGCACAATAGGGACGAAGTATTTGTGGGTAGAATAAGAAGAGATGAGACTCAACCGAAGACACTTAATATGTGGATTGTTGCCGATAACTTAAGAAAAGGTGCAGCTACAAATGCGATACAGATCGCAGAGTATTTATACAAAAATAAGCTAGTTGGCGAGGGTTTGGTTGCAACCAACGCTTAGTTCTTATTTAACTTTTTCAATTAGTTTATGCCTCAATAGAATTTCTATTGAGGTTTTTTTATGCTGAAACTTTCTGTAAAACTCAGATCTTTCACAAGTCCAAAATGACAAAATGGTTTTTTAGTTTTTTACCTTCTTGCTCAGGTACTAAGCTTCTGGCGTTCTAGAGTGAGAATTACCACGTTATAATTTAAAGCTCAGATTTTCAGAAATTCAAGATGACAAAAATGGTTTTTAGTTTTGTATTGTCTTGCTGAGGAACAAAGCATCTGGGACTCTGGAATGAGGAATAACCAATATTATAATTTACAACCTCAGATCTCTCACCCGTTCACAAGTGTCAGTATTTTTAGACCCAAAAGAGTGTGCATGTATATCTACTTAGGTATTTATTTACTTGATATATAGCTCCAAAAATGCTGGTTTCCCAAATCAAGCTCAACCCCTTCCTGTAAAATTCGTATCGACTAGTTCTAGTCTCTAATCTAAAATACCAAAAGCTATAATGAGTCTCTTCAAGGAATTTAAAGACACGTACCTAAAAACCGAAATTCTCAAAACGGATCTTCCTGCTGGTTTTGTAGTTTTTCTTATTGCAATGCCTTTGTGCCTAGGAATTGCTTTGGCATCTGGCGCCCCACTTTTTTCTGGAATTCTTTCGGGCCTCATAGGTGGATTAATTATTCCATTTATAAGTAGAGCCCCTTTAAGTATTTGTGGTCCCTCTGCGGGGCTCACAGTCATTGTAATGATAGGGATTGAACACCTGGGGAGTTTTGACGCTTTCCTCGTCGCGGTCTTTTTTGGAGGTCTTTTTCAAATCTTCTTAGGATTAATAAGGGCAGGCTCCATCGTATACTTCGTTCCTGCATCTGTGATAAAGGGAATGCTGGTTGCGGTAGGACTTATATTCATGCTAAAGCAATTGCCACATGCGATTGGATATGATGCAGAGGAGTGGGGATTACAGCAGTTTTCCGCAGGCGGAGACAATACCTTTACCATGATAGGGCGGTCCATAAGATATCTAAAATGGGGGGCTTTAGTTTTAAGTATTATATCAATTTCAGTTTTACTGCTATGGGAGAAATATTTTTCAAAATTCAAATGGATTCCAGGGCCATTAATTATTGTCCTATTAGGAATATTTGTTAACGGACTGTATAAATCATATTTTCCTTTTCTGAGCCTGGAGGAGCAAAATCTAGTGTTTATACCTGAGTTTAAACATGTGCAAGACCTGCTTTCACAATTTACCTTCCCAAATTGGGACCTTTGGATGACCAAAGATACCATACTTGGAGGGTTTACTATTGGGATGATTGCGAGTCTAGAATCATTGCTAACGGTTGAGGCGGTTGATAAATTGGATCCTGAGAAAAGGCAAACGCCGCTTAACAGGGAATTGATTGCCCAGGGAATCGGAAATATCACCGCATCATTGATTGGCGCACTACCTATTACCTCTGCAATTGTAAGGAGTACCGCCAGTCTGAATGCCGGTGGCAGAACCAAAATGGCGGCTGTATTTCATGCGATTTTTATACTGGTTTCCGTACTATTCATCGCCCACTATCTCAGACTGATTCCACTGGCTTCGCTTGCAAGTATTTTAATGTTAATTGGATACAAACTTGCAAAACCGTCCATTTTTAAGGAAGCCTACAAGAAGAACTATTCTTATTTTATTCCATTCATAGTCACCTGTATAGCAATACTCTTCAGTGACCTTTTGGTTGGGATATCCATAGGGATGCTTGTGGGAATATTTTTCGTGATAAAATCAAATTTCCACTCTGCAATTAATCTAACCAATGAAGGTCAAAACGTGATTATCAGTTTCAATAAAGACGTTTCATTCTTGAATAAGGCGAAACTTATAAATCTGCTACGAAAGATCCCAAAAGACAAGAGAATCATCGTGGATGGTAGCAAGGCAGAGTTTATAGACCATGAAATCAACGAAATTATAGATGATTTTCGTACCACGGCAGAGAGCCAAAATTTTAAGGTTGAATTTAGAAACCTTGACTATAAAATGGACTCCGATCAAAATTCCTTCTACAAGCTTCTGGACGGAAATCAAAAGTGGGTGAAGGAAAAAATAGATCAAGACCCTGACTATTTTAAAAGGCTAGCGAAAGGCCAATCTCCTAAGTTCCTTTGGATCGGCTGTTCCGACAGCAGAGTTCCCTCGAGTGAGATTACAAATACCCAACCAGGTGAATTGTTTGTGCATAGAAATATTGCCAACCTAGTGGTGCATACAGACATTAATTTGTTGAGTGTAGTTAGTTATGCTGTCGAGGTGCTAAAAGTAAAGCACGTGATAGTCTGCGGGCATTACGGTTGTGGCGGCGTGAAGGCTGCAATGGGCAAAGACAACTATGGCATAATAGACAATTGGCTGAGAAATATTAAAGATGTGTACAGGTTATATCAAAGGGAGCTCGACGACATCGAAGATGAAGAATCTCGAACGAGGCGATTGGTAGAGCTAAACGTTATCGAGCAGGTCAATAATTTATCCAAGACTTCGATAATACAAGATGCATGGCGCAAAGGCGAAACGCCAATATTGCATGCCTGGGTATACGACCTAGAGAACGGTAAGATTAATAATTTGAATGTAAATATAGATAGTGATGAGCTGTCTCACATCTACAGGTATGATTTGCAGAAATAGTTATATTTGATCTAACTTATTTTCAATTAAATGTTAAGTAATTGCAAATTCAAATCCATCGATATTTAAAAAATAAACAAGTCTACATTGTTTTAGTTAATGCAATTGAACTAACTAAAACAAATGATGAAAAAAAATAATTTACTAATCGGTGCATTTTTACTATCGGTAGCATTTGCTCAAACCACTTTTGGTCAAGTAGGCATAGGGATTAAGGGTGGTTTAAACCTTTCAGGGATAAGTGGTGCAGATGATCAATTGAAAAATCAAGGTAACTCCGAAACAGCAGATGTAAATAAGCCTGGATTTCACGGAGGACTCGTTTTTAAATTCGGCATCACGGAGAAGTTTGCTATTCAACCTGAAGTTTTGTTTTCTCAAAAGGGGGGCAAAACAACGTTCAAAAATACTTATGTCAGCAATACTGGCACTGTAACAGCAGAAGGTCATAATATTACTTCATACAATTACCTGGAAGTTCCTATCTTATTAAAGCTTACTTTAGGAGATGGAGATTTTAAATATTTTATAAATGCAGGCCCTTCGCTGGGATATTTGGTTGGCGGACAAACAAAGTATAAAGTAACAGGCGTCGAAGAGACAAGTAAAGACATCAACCTCGAAGAAGAAACCATCGGTACTTATAAAGTAAGAAATAACCGTTTTGATGTAGGTGTTGCTGCTGGATTAGGAGTTTCTTTGGATGCAGGTCCAGGAAGTGTCTTTTTAGAAGCAAGATATGTTGCAGGTTTTTCTGACATAAGGAAAGTAACTTCAGGAACAGAGCCAAACCACGTTAAAACAATGAACAGAAACACCATGATCTCTTTAGGTTATATGTTTAAATTTGGCGGAGAATAATTAATTAACTCCCCAAAAAAAAAGCCTGAGCTACTAGTTCAGGCTTTTTTTTTGCTTATGAGTTTTAGCATTGAATAGCTACATTTAGTCCTATCCTGCGTACCTTTCCTAATAAAGCCCTCTCTAGTGTTTAATAAATACAGGATGCTACGGGATTTTACAAGGATATCTTCTCAATTTTCGAAGATCTTTCTTGATCAATAGTACAAATACCTGCCCCGAATCAAGGCACGGACACCGTTAAGAGTAGATCGCTTGCCTAGTGCCCCTATTCAATTGATTTGCTGATAAAGTGATGGCAGCCTCAAAGACTTTGAAGTTAAACCATAACTCCCATTTGTAACGCATTTTATTAAGTAAATCAAAGAGACAAGCAAATAGTTAATAGATCGATTAATGAAGCGTCTAGTCCATTATAAATAAGCAGAGATATTTCCCTACGCGCTTGATTTAGGGTATTGCAAGTTAGATCAAGGTGTCCAACTGTGAGTAAGCGAATAGTTATAAAAGGCCGCGGTAAATTGCCTGATTAAGATTTGAAGAAGCATTGTTAGAATTAATCGCAATTAATTCACACTCACATCATCCTTTTTCCTTCGGCGAAATCTAAAGCTATCAAAACTTTTAAAATGACTGATAGAAGCTCCCTGAATGTAATTAATATTACTATTGTAGATGTTCGTTTGTGAGTTTCTAAAGAACTTAAGGTTCAGATTTCCTCCTCTGTTTACTCGATACAGAAGGGCATAATCCCCAGTAAGACCCGTACTGTTACTTTTTCCTGAAGTAATGTCGCTACCAGCCTGAACCGTTACTCGCTCATTTATTTGTTTGCTCGCGGTTAAATTTATATTGTTATAGTTTCCATTGGCGCCATTCATATTCTCAACATTCACGTTCAACTCCACTCCTTGAAGATATTTGGCAGAAAGTTCGTTCAGCTGGCTGCTCAGCAAGCCACTAACACTTTCGCTCGCTTTACTTCCAATGTCTGGCCCAGATCCATCGTTCCCACTGGCACCACCTTCTGGAAAGAATTTATTAAAGACAATCAATCCAAGCACTTGTTTATTTAGTTCAGATTCGTTGTTTTTGATTTGATTGATTCTTTGGGTAACGGCATTGGCTGTTAGTTGTCCAGAACCTTCTGGCACAACAATATCAAAGGTGATTTCCGGCTTGGTAAATTCGCCAGCCATATTCAGGTAAACAAAGACAGGCTGCGGCCTTTTAGCAGCGCTTATCTGCTCCTTACTCATCATTCCTGCCTGATCGCTTATCAAGTCATAACGAGAGGCTTTCGCTTCGTAGATAGCGCGGATATTCATTATTCCAGATTCAGGATCGCCATACCAAGATACAGTTCCGCCTTTTTCTACGGTGAACTCTTTCTTAACTACGTTCATGAAACTAAAGGTATAACTGCCCTCTTCGATGGTATAAGTACCATAGAGGTTGATGGCGTTGTTCGAATCGAAGTTGAACAAAAAATTTCCGTTCCCTCTTCCTACAATCTTGTCACCTGTTGCAGGGTCTAAAACAAGGTTGATGATGGCATCTTGAGTAACGGTCATATTGCTCTTAATGTTGAATTTTGATAAGTCTATTGCAACGTCAGACTGGGTTGAGTCGAGCAATATTCTTTGAAGTCCTGTACTATCAACACCTCGGGAAACAAAACTGATATACGAGGGCAAGCCTTGCCGCGCATTGTCGGACTGAAGATTTAGGGACAGATTGGTGTTTTTTAAAGTAGTAATATCGGCAATGATATTTAAGTCTTCTAAAGGACCTTTCAGTTCTACCTTTACCTTGGCAAAGAACTTTCCATAGTAGGGTACATAACTGTTGTATCGGCTATTTAAAAACTGAAAGTTATCGGTATTAAACGTTAAATTGAAATTGAAATTTTTCATCTGCTCATGATTAATAGCCCCGTCAATAACAGCCGCATTTTGTAGGGTATCAAGTATGGTAAACTTATTTAGTTGAACAGAGGTAGGCATAAATGATATTTCCTGGTCTCTCAGGTTGTATACCGTTTGTAGACTTGTCATTCCAAGGGTGTGGTAACCTTTAAATACAACTTTTCCAAGTACCATTGGGCTTTCTGTCTTCCCACTAATGTGCAGATCAGCTAGCATCTGACCATTTAGGTTATAAAGTATATCTTTGATAAATGGCTCGATGGCATTGGTGTTAAGCTTAGAAATTTTGAAGTGAAAGTTCAGATTTTCCGCGGCGGGGCTAAAGTTGTAAGTTCCGATGAGCGATGCTTCGTTCACACCCGAAAGTCCCGCATTCAAACTCAATAGATCGTTTCCTTCTGGTTTATTCGCTGTGAATGCAAGATTACCTATGGCTCTACGTTCGGCAGTCAGATTTGCCAATGTCAAGTCTGATCGTATACCCATGGTGGTAAATATATTTCGAAGCTCTGATCTTCCATTCAGTTGGCCTTGAAGATCGAAACTTAGCCCGCCCAGCTTGGCCAAATTGCCAATCTCGACTGCTTTAAATTCGATAAATAATAGAGAGGTTCCTCTACGCAAATTATCGCTGTTTATCAAAATGGATTGTGCACCCGACGTTAGATTCAGATTTTGAATGTCTAAATATTCTGGGCCATATTTAATCTGGGCTAATTCAGATATTTTCCAAACGTTATTTTGTAGCGCCATGTCTGCTCGAGGCAGGAGTAACTTAAATGTGTCCTTATTAAATGTCAGAATTCCATCCAGGTCCAAATTGGATTTAGATGCTGGGTCATTCATTTTTACATTAAAGTCCAGCGAGTCATGATGAAGAATGCCTTTTACTTTAGGACTATAAAATTTAAAATTGTTATTAACAAATACAGTATTGGTGGAGGCTGAGAAATCCATTTTTTCCTTGTCTCCAATAAGGTTGACATTGATATTGTTGACATTTGTACCGGAAAATGTAAACTCCTTCAATTTGACGTCAATCAATAGTTTGTGGGTGGAGTTGGCAAAGTAGCCATCCATATTTAAACCATTTAGTTTCTGGATAGAAGGCATGAATACCTCCGTAAGGCCATTTAAATTACCTGTTTTAAAAGAAAACCTTATGCTATCAATGTGCACTGCATGTTGTCCCTCAGGCAATTTCATACCTGTGAAATAATGGCTCATTAAATGAGTAGATGCAGGACCAATGTCTTTGTACCTGAAGTTGCCGCTGATATTACCTGTGAGTATTTTCGACTTTATGGAAACCAACTTTTGTATGCCATTATAGTCTGCCTTGGCCATAATGGTATCGATGATAAACCTGCTCTTATCATTCTCCACAGATAATTGGGAAGCAAAAACGTTCCCTCGCAAGCTATCAGGGTCACTGCCCTGCATGTGCATTTCTAGATGTGTATTAATAGTAAGTGGGGAGCTGTAAAAATTCAAGCGGTATAAATTGACATTTTTGAAGTCACCTGTAAAATCGTATAGAAATGGAGACTTATTAAGATCTATGTAACCGTTCAAATCAGCAGTCAGATTGCTGTCAGCCACAGCGATGCTCGCATTGCCGATGTTATTTTTAAAAGTTCCTTCTGCTGTTACATTCCTGTAGGAGTAATTATTGTATTCGAAGAGATCAACCTTAGCAATGAAATTGTTTACTTCTTTGGCTGTGGCACTTACCTCAGCATTCATTGTCAATCTACCCATTCCCGCACCACTCTTGAGAAGCGTGCCAAGATTCAGCGCAGAAACAGATACCTTTCCATTAA
>DASVUU010000838.1:0-14155 GCA_036386935.1 Cytophagaceae bacterium
TGGGATGCAATCGCAGTTTGCGCAAGTATCCTATGTATTCTAACACTTCTGTATAGCTGGCTATGGCTGCCTTTTCTTGCATATAGGTCTTATAACGTGCAATCATATTTAGATACCCGCCTGTGGCTGTTTTGCTGTAATGTTGCTCTACATATTCCTTAAGTGTCATCTTGCTCTCATAAGTTGTTGCAATTGGTTTTGTGAGATGTGTGTATAGACTTCCGTAGTTTCTAACTGGCTATGTCCTAAAAACATCCTCACCTGCTCCAGTGGCATCTTTTGTTCTATCAGGTGCGTGGCTATGGAGTGCCGTAAGTTGTGGATGCTGATCTGTTTTGCCTTAATACTTTTATTCTCTGTGCGCTCAATGATGCGTTTCAGTATTTTGTTGTAGGTATGTTTCTTCATGCGCTTGCCTTTGCTGTGCAGTATAAAAGCTTTGCCTTCTGTGGTCTCTGCATGCATTCTTGACTGATAAAAATAATCGGATAGGTCTTTGATTACTTTGCTGCTCATGGGAACTACTCTGCGCTTATTAAGCTTTCCGGAGGCAACTATTATAATGCCTTCTCTTAAGCGTATGTCTTCCATGTTGCAGCTTACAAGCTCGGAAGCTCTGAGCCCACAGCCATACGCTAAGCCTAGTATGGCCCTTTCCTGGAAGCTTTGGCAATGATTATACAGTTCTTTGATTTCTTCCTGTGAGAGCACTTTTCTTGTCTCCTCTGTGGATGTTGGATAGGGGAACTTTAAGGTGCTCGTAGGATTGACTTCTAGTTCGCCCTTGCTTTGAAGCATGATAAAAAATAACTCTATGCTTCTCATGTGGTGATTTACCGTTTTTAGGCTCAAGGCTTCTCCATTATTCTTATTGGGTCGCTTTACTAGGTACTGGTAATATTCATTGATGTGGGCGGCTGTAATGGTTTGTAAGTGTTGTATACCTGTTGCCTCTGTAAACTGGAAGAACTCTTTTATATATCTTATCTTGAGTTTGGCGCCGTGATGTTTATGACCAAGCGTCAGGAGGTGGTCTAAAAACTGTTTTGCTTTTTGCTGGTATGATCTATTTACTACTATGACGGATTTTATAGGGGGCATCTCTCTTTTTTGGAATATGGAACGCCAAGGTTTTTTTAGGCTTGAGCCCTTTACTGGCGCGCTTTCTGGTGTTCCATCTGGTGTTCCCTGGTGTTCCACTTTGTTTATTTATCTTCTTTTAAAGGGATTGCAACTGCATCGCTAGATTCTCTTTTATCTTTGCTCTTACTGCTGTCATATTATCCCAGTGTGCAATTTTGTACCTGAACCCGCGGTTGGCAAAGCCAAACTGCTTTACATATTCCAGGTTTAAAAGCTGCTGTAAATACCGGTGCTGTTGTGTTTTACTCACTCCCGTGGCTGCTCTTACTTCAAAACGGTTAAACTCATAGTCTTTCCCTTGTTTTGTTACAAAGCCTTTCAGCTTCTCATAAAATTGCCTTAAGGAACCGTCAAGTTCATCTACCTTTAAAAGGATGCTTTCAAAGAGTATTTCGCAGGCGGTTTGTAGATCTTCTTTCTCTGTGATTAACCTGCCTTGTGCATCTTGCTTTCTTTGGTACTGATTCAGTAGGGTGACTTGTTTTACAATGCTTTGGTACATTTCATTTAGTCGCCTTATTTTATGGGCATCTTCGGGAAGCTGGATTTTGTTGGCGTACTGGTTTACTACTTCATAGGGCTTGAGTAATCTGATGCAGTTCTGAACGAAGGCTATTGCTTTCTTTTCTTCTTCTTTATCTATGACGCCTGCCGCTACTTCATTTTGGTATTTGATTATTTTCAGGGTTTGTTCTTTGCTCTCATCTACTGCGATGACAAAGCATCTGCTGATATTGTCTTCATAGTAGTCGCCTTTGGTGGTAGCTGAGAGCGAGGCGATCGGGCCTCTTACTATTCTTTCTGCACTGCGGATATTGCCGCTCTCGTCTTTTTGGGAGGTGCTGCTGATTAATATATCATTGCTTTGTAATTCTCTTAGGGCAAGTTGTGCATCTTCTTTCATGCCGTCTACATCTTCAAAGCATAAAAGCATATTCACCAGGTCATATTCTCCATAGTTATAAAAGCTGCTGTCTGTAACTCTTGTAAACCGCTTTATATCTTCGGGAGGCATGAGTGAGCTGATGATCTTTAATAGCCTTGTCTTGCCACTTCCTGAACTGCCTTGAATCAGGCCATGTAGGGTCTCTTTCATTTTATAGCTGCTCGCGATCACAAACAAAAAGATGCGGTTTACTTCTTCTCCTGTCACTCCTGATTTTCCTATGAGGGTATTGTATCTTTTCAGTAGGTCTTTTTGTTTCATAAAGCTGATGCACTCTGCTGCTGTGGCTTCCGGAACTTTGATCCTGATTTTATTTGGCTTTCTTTCTGGCCCGCTTTGCAGCTGTTCTTCTCTATAGTTTTCAAGGAGGTGGGAGAGTAATTGCAGGTCTTGCTCTATCTGGTCTTTCCTTAAGGTGAGTAGCTCTGAGACTGTTTCGGCGGTCTGCTGTATCTGCTTGTAATCGTATAGATCTATCTTACTCCGGTAGTCTTGTCTGCTTTCTTTTTGGATGATTTGCAAGGATACTTTCAGGCTGTCCAGCTGGAGCTTTAAGCCTCCTTTGATGGTGTAGTTTGCCGCCGATCCTGCAAAGTAAATGTTGTTTGGGTTGTCCGTATTTAAGTAATTGTCTTTGGTTTCTTCTCTTTCTAACGTTATAGTTTCTGTTTGATCTTTTTTATTTTCAACTGGTGTTTCATTTCCTGCCTGTCCGGCAGGCAGGGAAAAAATAAGGTCTGTCTCTTCGGCTTTGCTCGGAAGGAGTCTTTCTTTGATAAGGTGCTCTAAGATCTCTGGGCTATGTCCCTGTAGCAAGCTGTTTATATCCTCTCCCTCTGGCGTATTTACCTGGCTGATTTTTACCTCTGGCCTCAGCGCTTGTAAGGCTTTGCCATATTTGTGGATCGCTTCTTTTCCTGCCTTGTCTCCATCAAAAAAGAAGATCATTTCTTCCAGTTCTTTGAGTGCTTTTACGGCTTTCAGGTGCGCTTCGGTAAGGCTATTCGTGCCGTAAAGGGCTAAGATGCTGTACTCGCTTGTAATGCTTTCCTCTTGCAATAGGCTTGCTGCATCTATGATGGCTTCTGTAAGTATCAGTCTTTTTGTTTCGCTCTTTGGGTAACCTGGATAGAGTCCTTGTCTGTCCTTTAAATAGTAGTGCTTTGCATTGTCATTGTTTAACGTGGATCGGAAGTACAACCCTGTGATTTGATTGGTTTGGTTCCGAAGGGCAAAGCATAGGCACCATTTGCCAAAGGGCTGGTACGCCTTCTCTCCTGTTCTTGACCTTAGGTTCTTATCTATGAGCAAACCATGCGCTAGGCAACTCTTGATTAATTGTTCTTCCTTTCTTGTTCCATGATGGAACTGCCCTGCATTGTAGCCTACTTCTATTTTCTTATAGTCCAGGTTTCTGCTTTGTAAATATTCTTTGGCGGGCGGGCTGCTTGGCAGCGCGTTTTTAAAGTAGGTAAATAGCCTGGTAAGTACTGCTGTTCTTGATAGTGGAGTTATTGGCGTATTACCGTTAAGAAGGGTTTCGCATCGCTTGATCGCTTCATGTTTACTCACCTTTTCTTTGTGCATTACAAAGTCTATCACATCAAGGCTTTTCCCATGGGTACTGCAGTTTGAGCTAAAACAGTACGCGGTGTTTGTTTTATAGTACACTTGCATGCTCGGCGTCTTGTCCTCATGGAACGGGCAGTGCATCCTGTCATTCTTGTCTGCTTGATGGCCGTAGTGCTGTAGCACTTCGGCCAGGGTTAGGCGGGCTTTTATCTCGCTTATTTCCATGCGTTTTCTTCCTTTAACAGATCATGGATCTTTAGCATTTCACTATCGAGTTCCCTCAGGGTGTACTGTAGACTACCTAGTTCGCCCATGATATCTTTCTTATCAAAGTCCTGCAGGTCTCGGGTCTCCAGCTTTTCCCGGATCGTTTGCAACAGATACAGCGGATGCGACAAGGCCAGGCTTCTTATAAACAGCTGGCCAAGATGTTTCTTTATTTCTGTGGTCTTTTCCCTCATGGTATTTATGCTTTTGTTTGGCTTGTTTCTATCAGATTCATTAGATGATTTAACAGCTCTATGGCTGAAGCAGTAAGCGCAAGGCTTACATGAAAAAGCATTTCTAAAGGGTGCGCTTCCAGTAGCTTGTAAAGCTTTTCTTCAAAGCGCTCTAAAAGGCGCAAAGCACCTTCTATATAGGTGCGCTCGTTTTGTAGTTCTGTGTAATTAGATTTCATTTTTTGTCGTAGTCTTTTTGACAATGGCAAAGATAATATATGATTAACTATTTGACAAGTATAACTTATCACAAAATTTATTTGATTGCCATAAATTCACTTATTGACTATATTTGCCCTCGTAACACGCTAGAACATTGAGTAATGACTGTAGGGAAAAACATAAAGAAAATAAGAGAACAGAAAGGACTGTTACAAAAAGATGTAGCCGCTGCCGCTGGGTTACACCCGGCCAACTATAACAAAACCGAAAAAGGGGAAAGAGAACCCTCTATTGAGGCTTTAGATAAGATTGCAAAGCTCTTTGGTATGACCGTAGATGAGATTATACATTTTGAAGGGAAGGTTCCTAAAGAGGTTAAAATTGAAGATAAGACCGCTAACGAAAAACTTCGGCTTCTTGAACAGCTCGAAGAGGAAGATAAGCAAGCCATTTATAGAATCATTGATGGCATGCTTACCAAAAGCAAGTTCAAAGATTTCTTTAATAAAAATATGGCAATTCTATAACAACTATGATGATGAAGGATTTTTTCTCAACTCTAAAAAATACCATACTATGTTTTGTAGGTATCCTATTCTTTGTCACTACCCAAGGCAGTGAATCGCTTGAGCATTTGATTAAGTTTAAGATTATAGCTTTTGAGGGTGAGCTGATCTACCAACCTTTTCTTAGAGAACACATATGGTATATTTTTGGCGCTATGTTCCTTATTATACTAGCCTTTGCCTATAATGTGTACGCCTATTTTAAGGGCCTTCCACAATTACTAGATTTTGTTATGCAGTTTGTCTGTGTATTTGTTTTTGGAATAACCGTCTGCTTGTTTGGCTTAGCTAAACCCGCTCCTTGGTATGGCATCGCTCTTGTACTTCTATTATTATATACAATTTGCTGGCTCCTATTTAAAGTGCTATTATTCCCTCCAACCAACGACAACTCCTCCTCTAAATGATAAAAGCCGGATCGCTCCTGGCTTCTACTTTCACATTTCTATTCGCAAGCTACAAGCTTGCCCTACTTAGGTCTAAGTTACGCTGCGCTAAACTTAGACCAGTGGTGTTACCAAGTTCTCATCTAGAAGTAAATTGAAACAACTTATTAATTTCATAGTCATTACGATAATCAATACAAAGCTCATTATCCTCTAATGTTTTGCCAATTAAGAATTTAGATATATTGGAATTCAAAATTTTTCTCAATCCCAAATAACTAAAATAATCTTTTTCATCGTTAATGATAGCTTTTATATCCTCTTCTATACCATTAATAGTAAAAAATTTAAAAAATTCAAAATATTTCCAAAAGGTAAACAGAGAGTTAGATAATGCAGGAAAATATTTTACCGTTAAAACTAAATTAAACCTCCTGTTGTCTAAAACTTGAGAAAAATGAATCGCTCCTCCAATATTCTTAATTAATTCTGGCACTTCCTTTCTTAAACTTATAATTTCGGATTGGTCAAGATAAAAATCATTCTCTCGAAGGCCCAAAATCATAATCTTATCTTCCTCTTTAAACAAGAATTCCACTAATTCTTGAAACCAAATCTTATCGTTGAATGAATTATGGTAATTAAAAGGTGTTATTGCCATCCGAGAAATTTCTCTATCTAGTTTTTCAATTTCAACTACCTTCATAATTATTTTATTTTAATTGGCTTTGCAAAGTTCCAAGGCATTACTCCTCTATGGGGGCTTCCGCTAAGACCAAAATAGTTAGTGTGAAAATGCAAAACTGGGTAATCATTTCCATGAAAATCAAGTCTAAATTTTCCAGAATTCCCTTTATAAGAGAATAATGTACCACCCCATTTATAAGATGGATTTCTATACATTAACTCCACAGGCCCGTCAAATGGCCTAAATCCAAACCCATTGTTACCCTTAAAAGCCAATGCCTTATATCCAACATTGCCGATCTTAAGCGCTCCCTTTGTAATTAACATTTGGCCCAACATCGTTGTACCAAATCTACTCCATTCATAGGGCCCAAAATTCATCATAGCTTCCCCATTCTCGATAGACTGTGTAGCTAAAGTTCGTCCAGCTTCCTCAGGATTAGTATAAAACATCTTATTAACCTCCCACGTCTGTTTAAAAACATTAGTCCACGTACTTAGCTTAAAAAGGTCACCAACACCATCTTTCACACCTTCCATTACTTTTTGGCCTGTTCCTTCTGTTTCTGCTTTCTTTCCTTTATCTCCACCTTCCCCGCCTCCATTTCTCGCATTAGACTCAGCACGTATTTGTTTAAAGGCTTCCTGCGCATCTTTTCCCTCAAAATGGTAGGCTTCTCTACCATCTGGGTCTATCATGCTAATCGGATTATTCAATCCATAATTGTATGGAGAGTAATCTTGAAACTTCTCTGCTAACGGATCTACAGAATGCCATCTTCCTATTTGCGGGTCATAGTATCTTGCGCCATAGTCATACAAATCAAAGGCTACACTGGCTGGCGCGTCATCCTGAAGCTCTTTGCCATTAAATAAAAACTTGTTGTTGCTTGAATTGCTATAAGATAATCCACCCACGCGGCCGCCGAAAGGATAGTAATGGTCTGTCTGGATCTTATTACCGCCATCATCAAACGTAACCCTTACGTTGCCTAGATGATCTTTTAGGTCATACTGGTATTGCCAGCCCGCCGCAGTTTTAACACACCTGCCTTCTTCATGGTGGAAGAAATCTATGGCGCTATTGGTATATACAAACTCCCCGACGTAATCAGTAGTGCTTTGCAGTATGGTGTTTTTGTAGACCTTCTTGTTGAGCTTCCTTCCATCGGCAGCATAGGTATAAATAATGCCATTACTATTGCCAAAATCTACGGATGTAGGTGAATTTAAGACGTTGTAGGAAATCGACACTCCCTTATTCTTGTCATAGACCAGATTGCCATTAAAGTCATAGGTGTACTCTGCGTTTGCAGCTGTTATAGTTGCAGTGTTATTGGCTGCCGCGTCCGCAATGTCGGTCTGCCCATCATTGAAGTCATGAGGAATACCTACGCTTAGGCTTACGTTCCTTACTTTATCATTTATCCCAATGAGTTTATTACCACTGTAAAAATAGTTCATGTCGTCCATCAAACCGAAGGTGGCTGCAGAACCCGATGAACCGTTCAACCCATTCTGTCTCATGGTAAGAATGTTGCCATTTCTGTCGTAGGTAAGATTGGTCGTATAACGGTCCGATTCGCTTGTCCAATTTGAGCCAGACCACACACCATATTTCGCATTCAGCATTCTGTTGTCTCCATCATAGGTGAAGCCGTAGCCTCGATAAAAATCATCTTTCATACTCCAAATTATGCCAGAGATATTACCATTGTATCTAGCAGTTCCTCCTAAGTCTGTGAAGCCTCCCTCGTAGAATAGATCCATCCCAAACATGTCATTGGTATCATCATTGTTGTCCACCGTTACACGAAGGTCCCTGTTGTTAATGTTAGTAAGCCAGCCTCTTGTATTGTAGGTATAGTCTACAGATTGTAAATAACCACTGCTGGCACTAGCAGCTTTATGTAAGTTTTTTTCTATTAACTGACCAATTCCATTGTACTTCCTTTCCGATAAATCATATGGGGTTCCACCGTTAACTTGTTGAGATGTTTTTACAAGTCTAAGATTTTGATCGTAAGACCAAAACTTATCTACGGTAATATCTGCCCTGCCGCCTCCAGTTTTATGGATCTTATTTGTCTTTTCCAGGACACCTGTAAATTTATAGACGTTCGTGGTCACATCAGGAAATCCTGCCAAGTTCAAATGATTGTTAGCTTTTGTCTGCAATACCCGTCCGTACATATCGTAGAAATGTGCCTGCCAAAGCCAGCTTTCAGTGCTGTTTAATACAAAAGCCTTCACACCTGTGAGGGCGCCTATTGGATACTTGTTGTCTTTCTGTAAAAAGCCTTCCGCAGATTGCGTAAAATTTGCAACCGAGCTATATGCAGGTGGGGAAGCCAAAAAAGTATAATTATCGTAGTAATTTACACTATATAATTTATACGACGTACTTGTAGATAAAGGAATACACAGGTCAGTATAGCCATGATTCCCAGTAGTTGTCCGACTTTCAAATTGGGCAGCACTATTACTCAAATTTTTCTGCAAGAATTCAAATGCGACGTCCGCAGTTGAGCCATTATTAGTATATGTAAATTCTCCAGTTTGTATAGGCCTATCGAGACCGTCATATTTGATAAAGTTCCACTGAAAATTTTGTCTCAGGTTTTCATCCTGGGTCATTACAAGTCTATCTGCCTTGTCATAGATCAAATAAACCAGTGGCCCTCCAGGTATTCTTTTCTGGGTTACCCTTTTGCGGGCATCATATTTATAGGAAAAAATATACTTTTTGGTGACGTCATCATTGAAGCCAAAAATATTCTTGGAAGTCTGCGCATTCAGAGCGCTCACGCCTTCAGGCTGAATGACGTACCTCAAGTTTCCTAAATCGTCATAAACATAATAGGTTTCTTTCACTAATGGAAAGTATATGCTCTGCACCTTATATACCATCCTTCCATTTTGGTCATGATAAGAATAGGAGGAGTTTCCATCCTCATCTATCTTATTGGTTACCGTCAAGGTACCGGGGGCATAATAGGTCGTTCCATCGGCGCTACCTGTAGAGAAATTATATTTCCACAATTTTACTTGACTTCCACCATTTATTGACTGAGATAACTTCTTGGTTTTATTAGTACCAGGCTGCCAGGCTGTACCTGATGAACCCTGCTCCATGGGCCTATTCAAAGGTGAAGACTCAAAAACGGTTTGAGCATAAGGTGCGGTAGTAGGAGCAATTTTTTGGTCAGTGTTTTGATAAAAAAGATACTGATCACTTTGTGTATAATTATCATTGAGCGCATTAGTTTTGTAGGCCCCATCAGAAGTGCTCGCCAGGTAAGGAAGATATTTTCTAGGTTGATTGCCAAAAATATCATATGCTATTGGCTGTACAAGGTCCTTCACAGATGACCCTACGCCTGGCCCGCCCCGTTTAGTTACGACCTGTATTTCACGACCAAGTCCGTCGAAATAGGTGGTTACTTTCCCTTGGTTTACAATAGACGTTCCATTTACTTGTGCTTCTGTCTTCAAGCCTTGCAGCAAAACCTCTGTTTCCGCTACAAAATTTTGGTCTGTTGCGGGGGTTGTAGTTTTATAGTTGTAATCAATCTTCTTCACAACATTGCCTTGATAGTCTCTTACTAGTTTTAACCGTTGCAGTCCATCGTATTCATAGTTAGTAACTACAGAATTGGGGCCGGAAGAAGAAAGGATGCCCACTTCTGGAATATAGCTGTACGTGGATAATTGAGCATCTACTGGCGCTATTCTTAGATCATCAAAATATACGGCATAAGCGTTGTCAGTATTGTAAACAAAACATCTTATACTCAAATTTTCACTCGGAACCTTTGCCTTTCCCTGGTCAAAATCAAGGATGGTTTCAAAATATTTCCATTCATTGTTTGTGGGATCAATTGATTGCTCCGCACTAACGTAGCCAGCCGTATTAGATCCGTCTGACTTTATTGTATACATATGGAGTCTGGCCTTATTTGCTGTGTATCCCACCGGAGTTTTCACCCAGGCTGACAACCTATATTTGCCTTTTTGTGGATTAGGAGTGATGTTAATGGTAGGTCCATAATTATTCCCGGATGCTATTGGACCAACCTTTACGCTATATTTCCCAGAGTAGACGTTATCAGCTTCTACTGCTTTATCAATGATAGGATTTATTGTTGTGTTGATGCCTTCCCATCCATTTTCCCCCGGGGAGGTACCCATCTCAAATCCATTGTAGGCAAATTGCGAGGAAGTGGCATTCTTCACTTCTGCGATCGGCAGGGTTTGGTTATAGCCCCACTGATATGACGACACATTCAAATCGTCTTTAGTGTATTGAAGCAAATTGCCTTTGCTATCATAAGTATCAAAAGTGACACGTTTTTCATACAACGAACTGTTTAAGTAAAAAACAGCTGGATTACCAGAGGGAGGAATCTCATTTACGTTGGCACGGTTTGAAAATCTAAAGGATGCTAGATCTAAAGGAGCTGCAAGCTTTAACAAGTATTTGCTGTCTATCAAACCTTGCCCTCCTGATTTATAAGAAGTAATTTCACCTGAAACCACCTTTTGACTAATGCCTGAATCTAATATATAAGTTACCCTTTCTACTGGAATGCTTAATACAAACTTTTCTACGAGGTCCTTAGTAAAACCAGGAGAGTCGGAATAATCCGATGGGTAGGTTATTATATTTACATCCTTCTTGCCGTCACTTCTAGTTGTAGTAACCTTTATTGGTTGCAAATGAGATGTGCTGTATTCATAGGTTGTTTCTATCAGCAAAGGAGTTCCCGTCTGGGCATTCAATGAGGCTGTTACCAATAAAAACAATATTGCTACAAACCAAAAGCATGAATTTTTCATAAAAAATATTTGATTGATCTTCGACTTATTTGAACTACTCATACTTATACTCCGACTTTTTCTTCAACTCACAGTAACCAGAATATAGCGTATATCGATTAGCGACACAGTCGTTAACAGTATATGCCGTTTTGGTCAAAGGAATTCCAACAGTGATACCCTTGACAGCGCCCAAATTTGGGTTAACGCTTGCACCCTGCGCCGGATCTGGGTCATAGAAATTATACTCATAGGCCACTTTATTAATCAAAACCAAATCGCTATTAGATTTCTTGTAAGTGCTCTCTTCCTTTGCCATGCCTCTTTTCCAATCCTTACTATCATACATTCCCCATGGGTAATAATTTACTACAGGGTCAGGAAAATCTGCAGCAGTATAATATTTATAGTTCTTCTTACCGTTCTCCATATTTTCTCCAAAACTTTCATCTACATTTCCATAGCCTACGCATGCGCCTTGAGTAGAAACTATTGGCGAATTGATGGAAGAAGAAAGATTAAGAAAGGTTGCTACATTTGTACCCACATTAGTACAGGGATAATCATGAGGACGCATATAATTATATAACTCAGGAAAATTTACGCTTACCCCCGAGGACCTATCAAGTGCGCTTGCATTTCTGTAGCTATAAGCTTTACATGATATCTGACCTTTGATTGGCTCAGCCGTCTTAATTTTTTTAATTCTCAGCCCACCCACTATATAGTTTTGGTTCTCATCAGCCTCTTTCCAAGACACCTTAATACCATAGTCAATTACCGTTGTCGTATTTGTAGGCATTCCTGCATAACATGTGTTGTAAGTTACGGTTTTGTTTGACCCATCCCACCCTGGAAACATGTTTACCTTTAATTTGTATGTGCCATTAGGAAGACTAGAAACTTTGAACATAGCTTCCGTAGTATGATTACACATTGGCTGCACGTTGTAGGAAGAGTAACTGTGAGAGTCATAAACTACGGTATTATCCATTTTTGTAATAAGTAGTTTTGGATAGGTTGTAGTAGAATTTGCGAAAATATTGAGGTACTCGATATGCAGATCTGAGCCGGATGCCCTGCCATGGTTGTCTATAGTAAAAATGGTCTCCCTATTAATGTTATTAAACTCTAACGTCTCATCGTCATATCCATTTTCACATTTCGCGGTCTTAGAAGTAAGCGGATATTTGTCAGAGAAATAGATATCATTAGGTTCATATTCAAATTCTCTTTTGCCTCCTGTGGGAAAGGTTACAGCTTTAAGTGTTCCTTGTTGTTGAGGTTTATCCATTCGACTTCCACAGCTCCTATCCTCTGCATACTTAATAACCAAGTCGCGTTGCCAACAGTCTTTGTGTATTTCGAAACAGCTTTTGTCGCTAGAATTTGTTACTATATTCCAATAAAACTTGAAGTCCGTACAACTGTTTGCTTTAGCAAGCTCGTTCTTACATTCAATTAGAGGCACTGTCATACTAGGAACCAATGTAGAATTGTTAACCGCATTATAGTATCCCCAATGATCTTGGGAAAAAGAGAACCTGTTTGGAAGTCCTTTGTCTGTATAGTAATCAAATTTATAAGGAGGAACAGCCAATCCCTGATTGCTCTGGCCTATAGAAGTAAGTATTAGTCTTTTGTTATAATTACTATTTACTTCGGTGCCTGTAATAGGCGTTAAAGTAGTTCCATCTAAATATGAATAGTTGAATTGGAATTTTTTCAGCTGTACATAATTTCCGTTCGGAAGTTTCGAGTTCACAATGATGTTATCTACGACGTTATCGCCTTTAAAATCACACCTGGCTACACCTTTTTGAAACAAAATCTCCCCCGACCTAAAGGAAATCCTTTTTAGTCTCCTTTGGCTGATTTGTTGGTATTGGACACCAATTTTATTTGTATTTGATTGGCCACAGGTGCTTGGGCTCACAGAAAATGAAAACACTTCGGAAACTCCAATCATATTCTTCGGTGCCGACGACACATCTGTTGAAGGAAAGTCATATTCAAACAGAATTTCATCCCCTTTAACCGACGTAATCTTGCTTAAATACCAGACACTTTTATGTTTTGGTACAGGCTCTACATAGCCCGGAGGTATGGTGTAATTTGCACTATTGAAATTAGCAGGAAGGTCGGACCAGCTCTCTAGATAGCTCTGGGTGAAAGTCTCCTCAAATTGATCAAATATATAAACAGTCCCATTAGGCAGGGTTATTTTCCACGTCGCAACATCGTATGCACTTACGTTTCCGTTAGTGCCTAAATGCTCAATTTTTATCTTCTTAAAAGGAAGAAGACAAACCTTATTGCCTACAAGGTCTTTGTTAAGCACAAATTTACCAGACTCGTTCCCTGCCGAAAAATAAAATAAATCAGGCTTTGAATCAGCCTTTCCACTCGCATAACTTATAAACTGATCTGCATAATTATTTACATGTATGTCACCAGTTTGATTTAGGTACCCTGAATATACACCTAAAACGTCATCAGGTAACCCAACTACATTGCGGGAAACTTGACCGCCTGTAAATAAGGACCAACCTAAGCCTACATTTGAAGCAATCTCATCAACCTTTATACCTCCTGCGTGGTAATTCAATGAAATGGGCAACTGCAAATCCCCTACTTTAATTTCATATATGGGAATGGTGATCTGAGGAATCCCAGTATAATAATTTACTGGTTGGTTAATGTACTTCTCAAAAGCGGTGGCATTTGGTGGCGAAGGAATTACGTTATTTAAACCTAAATTACTTGTAGCTGTTTGGCCAAATAGAATTGTAGAGCATGAAATTAGAAGATTTAATAATGTATATTTTTTACTTAACATTTTATAAAAATTGTCTAAGGTAGGAAACGGCGACGAAGTAAGTGAAAAATGACGAGTTTTGTTTAACTTTCTTTCGCGGATCCAAAAGTTCTTAAAAAAATTACAAAATAAATTAAATAATTCATATGTACCGTCATCGATACGCCAATGTTAAGTTTGGTTACCACTTGAAAATACTTTTTTACACGACCCACTCGATCTTCTCGCGTCGTCTTTTTAGTTAACTTTATTTAGGATCATTTTAATAAGCTAATTAGGAGGAACTCATCCGCTTTATCCCAAGTACCTGTCAACCACTGTTTAGGTCATCTCTACTTCGTCCCCTTAAACTTCACCCCTTTAAACTTAGACTTCCCCTCTTCTAAGTACAATAAAAATTTAGAAATACTTCCTTCATAGCCTATTGGGTCGACTAACGGTTTCTCAGTATTTGGGTCAAGTAGGACGTAGTATGGCTGGGCATTGTTGTTAAATTTGGTTATTTGCAGGTCTGAATTTTGGGAGCCTATGGTCGTGTTTTTTTTATTTTAAAATTT
>DASVUU010000839.1:0-8804 GCA_036386935.1 Cytophagaceae bacterium
TCTGCAGTATCTACCTTGCTCGGGTCGTCAGAGTATAAGGCCACCAAAATAAAATCATTATTTAAGCTCTTTAGTACGTCAGGGTCTGACCAAACGTTCGCTTCCATTTCTCTGCAGTTCACGCAACCGTGACCTGTAAAATCGATGAATAGAGGCATATTTCTTTCACGTGCACAATTTAATGCTTGTTGGTAATCAAAGTATCCTTTCAGACCGTGAGGAAGGTGCAGCTTTTTGCTGTACTTAGGCTCATCGCACAGTGCCTTTCTATCCTTGTCTATCGAAGCGTCGGACATTCTGATAATACTTGGCAGGTCGAAGTCATGGGTAGACATTGGGGGAAGATAGCCCGACAATGCTTTTAAGGGCGCTCCAAACATGCCTGGCAATAAGTATAAGGCAAAAGTAAATGCAATGATTGCAAGCATGAGTCTTGGTACTGTGGTGATGTGGGTTTCGCTGTCGTGAGGCAGCCTCATCTTCCCTAGGAGATAGACCCCAAGCATGATTGCTATAATGATCCAGATGGCGATGTATATTTCTCTATCTAACAGGTCCCAGTGATACACCTGGTCTGCTATGCTGAGGAATTTGAAAGCGAGCGCGAGCTCTACGAAACCCAAGGTTACCTTTATCACGTTTAGCCAACCGCCAGAACGCGGAAGTTTATTGAGCCATGAAGGGAATAGGGCAAACAGTGTGAAAGGTATGGCAAACGCAAATGAATAAGAAAGCATGCCCAATAGTGGCTTCAATGCTTGTCCTCCAGCTGCTTCTACTAAGATCGTTCCTACGATAGGTCCTGTGCATGAGAAAGAAACTAGCACCAAAGTGAAGGCCATAAAAAACACTCCAGCTAAACCACCTTGGTCTGCTTTGGAGTCGACTTTATTTACAAAAGATGATGGTAAGGTTATTTCAAACAATCCTAAAAAGGAAAGTGCAAATATTAGAAAGGTGAGGAAAAAGAAAAGGTTTGGTATCCAATGAGTGCTAAGCAGGTTGGCCACTTCAGGACCATTTATTTTTGCAAGTAAAAATCCTATTAAACTATAGATAAAAATAATAGATACGCCATAAGTAACTGCTTTTTTGATTGCCTGCCCTCGGTTGTTACTTGAATTTGTGAAGAAGGTAACGGTCATGGGTATCATAGGAAATACACATGGTGTCAATAAAGATATAAGGCCTGCGCCAAAGGCAAGGAGCATGAAGGTAATCAAGGAATCTTGGTCTTGGCTTTTACCTTCTTCCTCAATCTTTTTGGTAATGATTGTAAGCCTTTTCGCAGGGTTCTGGGTTTCTACACGAGAGGTAATGGAGGTGTCGAGGACTACTTCATTTATTTTTTTTTTTACTGTGTCCTGGGGGATGGTTTCTGTTGGAGCGCTTGCTAATTTTATCTTGTCTCTAAAACTGAAGTCGTCGTCCCCGCCGATGCACTTGCCATCTTTTTCGGTACAAGTTTGGTAATGGACGGAGCCGATAATTTTTGGGGTCGTTTTTAATACTTTGATGCTTTGTTTGAACTCTCCTTTTGAAATGAAATAGGTATACTCCCCACCCCATATGTCATCGAACTTCTTTTTTGGTTTAGTTGCTTTTACCTTACCAACTAAAGAATATGATGGATCTGGTTTAAACTCGAAAGTTGTTACTGTTGGACCTAGGTTTGGATCAAAGTCTGAGGAATAGAGGTACCAATCCTTATCAATTGATGCGGTGAATATCAAGTCGACTGTCTCCCCAACCTTTAGCTCGGGATTTGACAAGGTATATTTCCAGCTAACATGCTTTTCAACCTGGCTAAATCCAGTGAGGCTTATTGCAAAGAAGAAGTATAATAAGAGGTTTTTTATCATTTTACTTAATATTAAAAAACTTAGATAGAGCCTTCTACACTTTCATGCGTCTATAATCTAGTCATTCTCCTTAACGTGGAATCCTAACAAAAATATAAATTTATCTCTAAATATTACATTAGTTTTTGATTTAACAAATAAATCCAGGGGTTGGCGGGGGCATTCTAGCGTTTCGAAGGAATCGGGGAACTTTGGTAAGGGGGGCATTTAGTTGGAGAACAATAGACAAATTATTGGGACATAAATTTCAAGCCAGGGACTTTGAGGACAAATTATCCCCACGGATCGCACGGAAGTAAACTAATTTACTTTTGAGTAAAAAATGCTTATCTACATATTCCTGTAAATGCGAAATTCATTACTTCTAAGGCTTCGCGATGGATGGTTTCACGCAGAGAACGCAGGGAAAAAAGTTATCCCACGGATGGCACGGAATTACACGGATTTACTTTTGAGTAAAGGATACATACATTTCGTCCTGTCCAAGCGAGATTTCGTTACTTCTCAAGGCTTCGCGACGGATGGTTTAACGAGAAAACGAGGAAGATAATAGACGCAGAGCCCGCAGAGAAAAAGGTTATCCCACGGATTGCACGGAATTACACGGATTGACTTTGGAATATATAAATTTAACTTCAAACATCTGTTGAGAAGTTCTTGTAAAATTCTATAATGGTTTTTATTCCCATATAGTAATTATTTACTTCGAAATTTTCATTGGGTGAATGTATGGAATCTGAGGCCAATCCGAAGCCCATTAGGATGGTATTTACTCCAAGTTCTTGCTCGAACAAATTTACAATAGGAATACTTCCTCCTTCTCTCATCGGAATAGGTGTTTTACCCCAAACGGTTTCAAAAGACTTGGAGGCCGCTTTGTATGCCTTGGAATCGTATGGTGTCAATGCTGGTTCTCCCCCGTGGTGTGGCTTTACCTTTACCCTTACTCCTTTTGGTGCTAATTTTTGAAAATGATCTGTGAATAGTTGCATGATCTTTTTAGAGGATTGCTTAGGGACCAGCCTCATAGAAATCTTTGCATAGGCCTTCGAAGGTAACACTGTCTTTGCGCCTTCTCCAGTGTATCCTCCCCATATTCCATTTACGTCTAGCGTCGGACGAATGGAGACGCGCTCTAACGTGGTAAAGCCCTCCTCACCTTTTACATCGTCGATGTCTAACTCGTTTTTATAATGTTCTAATGAGAATGGGGCTAGGTTGATCAATTTTCTCTCTTCGGGAGTTAGTTCAAGGACATCGTCGTAGAAACCAGGAATTGTTACTTTATCATTGATGTCTTTTAGTGAAGCAATCATCTCGCAAAGCACGTTGATAGGATTGGCCACAGCACCGCCATACATGCCTGAATGTAGGTCTTTTTTGGAGCCAGTCACTTCAACTTCCAGATAAGCCAATCCTCTCAATCCAACGGTTATTGAAGGACAATCGTTGGAGAATATCTGAGTGTCTGAAATGAGGATCACGTCTGATTTGAGAAGTTCTTTGTTTGCCTTCACAAATTTCTCCAAATTGTCTGAGCCTATTTCTTCCTCTCCCTCAATCATAAATTTGATGTTGCAGGGAACCTCACTCAAATGACTCATACACTCCAAGGCCTTGATGTGCATATACATTTGACCCTTATCGTCGCTGGCTCCACGGGCGTATATTTTGCCGTCTTTTATAACGGGTTCGAAGGGTGGAGAAGTCCACAATTCATAGGGGTCAGCTGGCTGCACGTCGTAGTGGCCATAAACCAGGACGGTAGGTTTGTCTTCGCCAACAAATTTTTCTGCATAAACTACGGGAAATCCTTCTGTCTGATAGATAACGGCCTTGTCTGCTCCTGCTGCGAGTAGTTTTGCTTTTACAAAGTCTGCTGTTCTGAACACATCGTCTTTGAACTTACTATCCGCGCTCACCGAGGGAATGCGAAGCAAGTCGAAAAGTTCGTCTAAAAATCTTTGTCTGTTTTCTTCTAAAAAACTATTGTTCATGATGGATTAATTTTCCGTTCTTAATTTTTGCATTTGCGGTGCCAATCCTTGTAGGCCTTGCAAGCCCCCGGTGTGAAGTGCGACTACGGTTTCGCCGGCTTTAAATTGTCCTTTTTCTATTAAATCATAAATGCCGAACATCATTTTACCGGTATAAATGGGTTCAAGAGTGACTGCATTGTCTCTTTCAAACTTATCAATAAAATCTACAAGTTGTTTATCCAGCTTGGCGTATCCTCCGAAGTGATAGTTGTAATTGATTGTCCAATTGCTTCTAAATTTGTCTTTATCCCCTACCAACATTTCGACGTCTTCCTCTAATATCCCCTCTCCTCTTAGCGCACTGAAACCTAATGCCTTTTTCTCTCCTTGCAAGCCTTGAATGATTCCGGCAAGGGTGCCTCCTGTGCCGCAAGCACAACAGATGTAATCAAAGTCTATGTCTATTTCTCCCACAATTTCTGTGCATCCTTTGACTGCCAGGCTGTTTGTTCCTCCTTCGGGGATGAGGTAAAAGCTAGAGTAGGATTTCTCAATATCTATGTACAAGGATTCTTTATCTTTGTATTTATCCCGGGGAATGTAGATTAGCTTCATTCCTTTTTGTACAGCAAAGTCTAGGGTGGGATTTAATGGTAATGTAGCTTCTCCTCGGATGAGTGCGATGGTTTGGAAGTTGTAGAGTTCTCCTGCTGCCGCGACTGCATATACGTGGTTGGAAAAAGCTCCACCTAGGGTGATCAGTGCATTTTTATCTTGTGCATGTGCTTCGATCAAATTGTATTTAAGCTTTCTCCATTTGTTGCCGGAAATGGTGGGATGGAGTAGATCTTCTCTTTTCAGATAGAGATTTACTTTGTGCTTCTTTACAAAATCATTGTCCAGCTTGGTGAGTATTGATTTTCCTGGGGGAATCATTGGGGTAAAGGTAGTAGGTGTTCGAGAAAAGTGAAAGAAATAATATATGTTAGGAATTGCATGAAGGCTTCGCGAGGATTGTTCACGCAGAGAACGCAGAAAAGAAAAACGCAAAGAACGCAAAGAAAAAAATGTCCCACGGATTGCACGGAAGAGGCACGGACCTACTTACGAGAAGTTTAGGGGATAAATTTCTGAAGGCTTCGCGAGGGATGGTTTCACGCAGAGAGCGCAGAAGGAAAAACGCAGAGAAACTCAAAGAAAAAAAATGTCACACGGATTGCACGGAGAGGCACGGACTTACTTCGGAAAAGTTTAGATGATAATTCCTGAAAGCTTCGTGAGGGATGGTTTCACGCAGAGAGCGCAGAAAGGAAAAAACGCGGAGGAACGCGAAGAAAAAGGTCCTAGGGATTGCACGGAAAAAGCAAGCAAATTTGGCGAAAAGCTGAGTAAAGACGAGCGGTCGTTGAGCGAAGCCGAAACGACGCGCAAGGGATCGCAGTGGTAGCCCGGAGATCCCGCTTTTCGCGGGGGCGAGGACTACAAACGCAGAGCCCGACCTGCAAGGATGCGCCCAGATATAAGAAAGACTTTGACTAGTGATACTTTTAACGTCATGACGCTCCTTCCCTTAGACGACTATTTGATCCGCCTGGTCTCTTTTATCAGGTTTCTTCGATAGGAAGGTGTAACTTTGACCTATGAATGAACAAGAACTTCCCGAAATTGAAGATGGTGATTTGTATGAGCACTACAGAATAACTGTCGACAAAGGCCAGAGTCTGATCCGAATTGATAAATTTTTGATGGACCGTCTCGAAAATGCCACGCGGAATAAAATACAAAATGCTATAAAAGCGGAGGCCGTAAAGGTAAATGCTGAAGCTATAAAAGCCAGCTATAAGGTAAAACCAGATGATGTCATCACTATTTCCCTTCCAAACCCGCCAAGGGAGGATGTGGTGGTGCCTGAGAATATTCCTCTCAACATTGTTTATGAGGACGATGATTTGCTGGTTGTAAATAAGGAGGCTGGAATGGTCGTACACCCTGCCTACAATAACTGGACAGGAACTCTAGTAAATGCACTCGCCTATCACTTTGAGAACTTGCCTACAAGCCAAAATGGAAGAGGTCGACCAGGCCTTGTGCATCGCATTGACAAAGACACTTCAGGCTTACTTGTGATTGCAAAAACCGACCTTGCAATGGCACATTTAGCAAAGCAGTTTTACGAGCACAGCATTGAAAGAACTTACCTCGCTTTGGTATGGGGCGCACCACCTGAGGCAGGAACCATCGTTGGTCATATCGGGAGAAGTTTGAAAGACAGAAAAGTAATGACGGTATTTCCAGAAGGTGAATTTGGGAAACCTGCCATCACACACTACAAGGTTTTGAAGGACTTGCTATATGTATCGCTTCTCCAATGTAATCTTGAAACAGGCAGAACCCACCAAATAAGGGCCCATATGAGGTACCTTGGCCACCCGCTCTTTAATGATGCTACCTACGGAGGTGATAGAATATTGAAAGGAACGACTTTCACAAAATACAAGCAGTTTGTAGACAATTGCTTTGCCATCATTCCAAGACAGGCGCTGCACGCACTTTCACTCGGATTTATACACCCTACTACTAAAAAACGTATGGACTTTACTTCGGAATTGCCCGAAGATTTTACCAAGGTATTGGAGAAATGGGAGAAATACGTAGAACATTGACCCACAGTAAAATATGATTCTTGTTTAACTTTTGGCGAGAATTCAAAAACTATAAATTATAGTTTTTCGTAACCGCTGCTTGTGATCAAGACCATTAAGCTCAAGCTGCTTCTTATTTTTCTTTTATTTTCGTCCATTACCTCAATAATAGGGATAGCTTGCCTTAACTTTTTTTATGAAAGAGAGGAGCGCTTTCATATAGTAAACCTGCTCAATAGCATCAATCTTAATACTGCCATTCTACATTACTACGAGCAGTACTATATCAACTATGAGTCCAAAGACATTGCTTATCACCTTTCTCACAATAGCAAGTACATACGCAGGCATCAAAGGCTGATAAGGTCAATCGAAAGTGAAATACGATTTCTAAGTCAGAATGGACCCATCTATTCTACGCAGTTTGCAACCCGGCTCGACAGTGTGATCGCAGAGTTGAAAGCCTACAATAAGACATTCAAAAAACTGATAGACAACATCGAAAAGCGGGGTTTGCGGATCTATGGCCTGGAGGGAGAGATGACCAAGCAGATGACGCTTTTGAACCAATACACACGCCACTTCCCAAAAGAAAAGCTATTGACGATAGAAAGGGATGAGCATGCCTACAAACTGAGACAGGAAAAGCAATATCTGTACGACATCGAGAAGTCGATCATCGATATAAAGCAAAATCTCTCTGGTAGCCAGCCCATCAGAAAAGAAATCAATGGTGTCTTGGACAAATATTTTACGGCAACCTCTAATTTGGTGATGCTCGATTCCATCATAGGATATGACCATGAATCGGGACTCAATGGCACCTTGTTGCAACACAACAATCAGATAAGTTTTCTTATAGAAAAACTCAATCAGGAGAATGATTTGCTCAATGACAAATTGAAAAAGGAATACAACATCATCCTCTTTGGTGTTATCTTATTCGGTACAATTCTAAGTCTGGTGCTAAGTTTTATTTTTTCGCATGTGGTGACGGACCCGCTCTTGAAAATGACGTCCTATATAGACAATATCATAAAAAATAATTTTGAGTTAACGACGCCAGGCCTACATATGAGGGCCAACGATGAAATCGGTGCCTTAGGCAAGATCATAAACTATATGGTGAAGAAGATACAGGTAAATATGGTACAAGCCAGAGAATACCTGCACCAGATAGAGGCAAAGAACGTGACCTTGATACAGAGTGAAATGAATTTCCGTTCAACGTTTGACCAGGCTGCGGTGGGGATTGCGCATGTGGGATTTCAAGGCAACTGGATAAAACTGAATCACAAACTGGCAGAAACTGTGCAATATAAGCACTCCGAGCTTTTGCAGCTTTCTCCTGATGATATCACCAATATAAATGATAGAAATATCGACCAAGAAAACATCCAAAAGTTGCTCGAAAGAAAGATCAAGAACTATTCTGTCGAAAAACGCTGGACCAGCAAGCTGGGGTATACTGTTTGGGTGGATATAACGGTTTCCTTAAAATATGACGCCGCGGGAGAGCCGGAATACTTCATTTGGGTCGTACAGGACATTTCGTCAAGAAAGAGGGCGGAAGAGGATTTGATGTACAAGAACAAGGAGCTAGACACCTTTGTGTACAAGGTGTCGCACGATCTAAAAGGGCCGATAAGCTCTCTGAAGGGTTTATGTCATATCTCTATTGTAGACTGTAAGGACCTAGGGTCATTGAAATACTTTAAAGAGATTGAGAAAACGACGAATCGTTTAAATGAAATTATATTAAACCTTATAGAACTTACCAGGCTTAAAGATGGACAAATTGCATATTCAAAAATAGACATTGAGGATGTTACCAATACATGTCTCGGCTCACTCCTACATTTGGCAGAGTACAAATTCCCAAAAGTAAATATCTTCAATAATTTGAAGAAAGACTTTTATTGCGATGTGCGATTTGTTTCTACGATCATACAAAACCTGCTGGAGAATAGCATCAAATATTCGAAGGGCAATGATGATTCTTTTATTAATATAAGCATAGAAGATAAGAAGAATGAAATCGCGCTTACCATCGAAGATAACGGTATAGGTATTGACAAGGAATTCCACAACAAGATATTTGACATGTTCTTTAGAGCTACCCAGCAATCGGAAGGGACTGGACTAGGCTTGTACATCGTGAAAAATGCTTTAGAAAAGCTAGGCGGAACAATAGAAGTAAAAAGTGAAGAGGGAACTGGATCTATTTTCCATTTACATTTTCCAAACAATAGAGAAACTAAATCGGGTGTTTAAGAAGAGATTATCTCAAGACACTTCAAACTTATCCTACTAAAGTTCAG
>DASVUU010000840.1:0-9318 GCA_036386935.1 Cytophagaceae bacterium
TTTTACCCTCAGGTTGCCATTGCCACCATGCAATTGCTTCAAAAGCTGGGCTGCGAAGTTGACTATCCGCTCAATCAAACCTGCTGCGGACAACCCATGGCAAACTCCGGTTGCGAGTCCGATACTGTGGAGACAGCTAAACTGCTAATCAAAAACTTTAAAGACTACGATTACATCGTTGGCCCCTCTGGAAGTTGCGTCCTACATGTAAGAGAACACTATGGACGGATCGAACAAACCGTAGACGTAAAGAAGGTGAGAACCGGCATTTACGAATTGTGTGAATTTCTTACAGACGTATTGAAGGTAGAAAATATTGATGCTTCCTTTCCTTACAAAGTAGGCCTACACATCAGCTGTCACGGACAGAGAAGCATGCGGCTTTGCCAGTCTTCTGAAATAAATGGTCCAGAATATTCTAAGGTGACACCCTTGCTGAAAATGGTAAAGGGAATGGAGTTGATTGAATTGACCAGGAAAGACGAGTGCTGTGGATTTGGTGGTACCTTTTGTGTTTCCGAAGCTGCCGTTTCAGCACGCATGGGTAAAGACAGGGTAGAGGATCACGTTAAAAATGGTGCTCAAGTGATTATAGGAGGTGACACATCTTGTCTTATGCACATGGAAGGCATAGTGAAAAGGTTAGGTCTTGATGTCCCAGTGAAACACATTGCCGAAATTTTAAATGGAGCTATTCTATGAACCATCCTAAAGCAGCAACAGAATTTTTAAAAGACGAGAAGAGGGCAACCTGGCACGATGAGACGCTTTGGTTTGTAAGACATAAACGAGACCTTTCCACAAAGTCGATACCTGAGTGGGAGCAACTAAGGGACCTAGCCGCAAACATCAAGGGTAACGTTCTTTCCAATCTGGATAACTATCTCATCCAGTTTGAAGAAAATGCAAAAAAAAATGGAATCAACGTTCATTGGGCTAGAACCGCCGAAGAACACAATGAAATTGTTTATTCTATCCTAAAAGATAAGAAGGTAAAAAAGATGGTGAAGAGTAAGTCTATGCTTACCGAGGACTGTCATTTGAACCATTACTTAGAGAAAAAGGGAATAGAAGTTATTGATACCGACCTGGGTGAACGAATTGTTCAACTTGCGAATCAGCCGCCGAGTCACATCGTACTTCCTGCCATTCACCTTAAAAAAGAAGACGTCGGAGAATTATTTCATCAGAAACTAGGAACCCAAAAAGGTGCCAGCGACCCCCAATATCTGACGGAAGCCGCTAGACAACATTTAAGAGAACAGTTTATCACCGCTGATGCTTCTTTGACGGGCGTAAACTTTGCTGTAGCAGAAACGGGTGGTGTAGTAATTTGTACCAACGAGGGGAATGCCGACTTAGGAGTAAATCTATCGCCTATCCATATTGCAAGTATGGGGATGGAAAAAATTATACCTAAAGCAGAACATCTAGGCGTTTTTTTAAGGCTACTTGCCAGAAGTGCTACCGGCCAACCGATCACTACCTTTTCGTCACATTTTAATGGGCCTCGACCTGGTGCTGAAATGCACATCATCATCGTTGATGCGGGCAGGTCTGAGCAATTAGGTAGAAAGGATTTTAGAAAGTCGCTCAACTGCATACGTTGCGGGGCTTGTATGAACACCTGCCCTGTCTATAGAAGGAGCGGTGGACACAGTTATGGTTATACCGTTCCTGGCCCTATAGGCGCAATACTTTCTCCTGGTATTGATATGAAAAAACATGCCACACTTCCTTTTGCTTCCACGCTTTGCGGCTCCTGTTCGGACGTTTGTCCCGTAAAGATAGACATTCACGCACAGCTGTATAAATGGCGCCAAATCATCGGTGAGGAAGGATATTTGCCTGCTTCAAAAAAACAAAGTATGAGGATGATGGGATATATGTTCTCTCATCCCAAACTTTACAGATTTGCAGGAACAGCCGGTAGAAAGCTACTATCCTTTGTTCCTAGATTTTTATTGTACAGTAAGGTAAATGAATGGGGAAAAGAGAGAGAAGTACCAGCTCCTCCCAAGGAAAGTTTCACAGAGTGGTATAAAAAGAATGCAAAGAAGAATGAGCAAAAATGATAATGTTTCTGCCCGAGCAGAGATACTTGCAGCAGTAAAAAAGAATAAGCCAGAGTTTGCTCCACTTCCTTCCATTCCAGAGTTTCCAGGGAACAGCGATGGTATGTTGGAGACATTCAAAGAGGCCTTGAAAAAAGTTGGAGGAGAGGCAATTGTAGTTCCCCCTGACTTTGACATCAATCATGAGCTGAAACTGATGTATGAAGGTAAGACTGTAATCTGTTCAAACTTGCCTTTTATTAATATTGCTACAATCACTGCAACCTCAATAGATACAGCAAGAGGTTTAGAAAAAATAGATCTCGCCATTTTGAAGGGAGAGTTTGCGGTCGCCGAAAACGCAGCGATCTGGGTGCCAGGTTCCACATTGCCTCATTATGCAATTCCATTTATAACACAGCACCTAGTCATCATCGTCAATAAAAACGAGATGGTAAGCAATATGCACCAGGCTTATAAAAAGCTTACTTTAGAGACACCAGGATATGGAGTCTTTATATCAGGTCCATCCAAAACCGCAGACATCGAGCAATCATTGGTGATCGGAGCTCATGGGGCTAGAAGTTTACGGGTATTTTTAATGGAGTAATGTTTTTTGTTTAATTTAATTTTAAAGGCGATAACATTTTATCAGAGGATAGGTTTTATTAAATATTATTGATGACGAAGGATTTAAGTCCTGTTGCAATAAGGTTGCAAACGATAATTTTTGATAATTATCTATCAATTGCTTTTAAAAACAAATTATAAAAACATGAAAAAGAACGGTCAAAATTTTGCTGCAAAAAATGACGAAAAATCATTTATTCAGAAAGCGATAAGCGCAGGGATGTCACTTTATGCGAATAAAGATCAATACATCAATAAGTATAATTCAGTAATGTCAAATGTAAATGGCGTTGAGACACAATTCAATTTTGATGAGCTAAAAGAAAAATTCACGCTACTAGGCAGGATGATTAAGGCTGTCAGTAAAGGTGAATACAGAGATGTGTCGCCAGTTTTTTTACTTAAAGCCGCATTTGCTGCTTCATACCTTTCATTAGGTAAGGACTTTATTCCAGATACAGAAGGTTTCCTAGGCAAGGTTGACGACATAGCCGTTCTGTCATGGGCGATCAGCGGATTGATGGACGAAATGAACAAATATCAATCATGGGAGAAGAATGTAACTGAACCCATAGATTATCAAGTAGCCTAATTCTAAAGCCTTCTTCGTAAGGCTTTTTTTTTTCATTTTTTGCCTGTACTTTACAAGCTTATTTAACATCTCACATGGTTTTAACATATATCTGGGTAAGTTTTTTCTTTATAGCTTTTGCGGTCGGCCTCGTCCAATTGGTCTTTTTTGGAAACACCCAAATATTCCCTGATATGATGAAGGCTGCCTTTGAAATGGCAGAAACAGCCGTGATGAAAATTGGATTGCCATTGACAGGGGTGATCACACTTTTTATGGGTCTGATGAAAATTGGAGAACTTGGTGGGATGATTGGTATCATGTCGAAAGTAATTGGCCCTTTCTTCCAAAGACTTTTCCCGGAGCTTCCAAAAGACCATCCGGTAAATGGGAATATCATGATGAATTTTGCTGCGAATATGTTGGGACTGGACAGCGCCGCAACACCAATGGGCTTGAAGGCGATGCAAGAAATGCAAGATCTAAATCCCAATAAGGATACCGCTTCAAATGCACAGATCATGTTCTTAGTGCTTAATACGTCGGGGCTAACGTTAATTCCTATAAATATCATGGCGCAACGAGCGATCTGGGGTGCCAAAGATCCATCAGATATATTTATTCCTTTGCTAATCGCCACTTTCTGCTCCACCTTCGCAGGCCTGGTGTACGTAGGTATAAAACAGAAAATCAATTTTTTTGACCCCGTATTTATGGGCTATTTGCTTGCTATTGTTGGGGCTATAGGCGGGATTGTATTTTATTTCACAAGTCTTCCGCCAGATCGAATAGGTCCCATTTCCTCCATGGTCAGCAATTTTATCCTATTGGCATTAATTGTATCGTTTCTCGGATTGGGCATGTATAGGCGGATCAATGTGTTCGATGCATTTATTGAAGGAGCTAAAGATGGCTTTCAAGTGGTAATAAAACTTATCCCTTACCTTGTAGGTCTGCTCGTAGGAATAGCATTATTCAGAACATGCGGCGCGCTTGACTTTTTAATTCGAGGGGTCGAGCTATCTATCGTCTCCATTGCTTCCGTTTTCGGCTATGTAGTTAACACAGAATTTGTACAGGCTCTGCCGACTGCGTTTTTGAAACCTCTAAGTGGAGGAGGAGCACGTGCGATGATGATTGAAACGATGAAAACCCACGGGCCCGATTCATTCCCCGCTAGACTTTCATGTATATTTCAAGGCGCCGCGGATACCACTTTGTTTATCCTAGCCGTTTACTTTGGCTCAGTTGGAATCAAGAAAACCAGATACTCAGTAGCGGGCGGCCTGATCGCTGACTTTGCTGGGGTCCTTGGGGCTATATTTGTAGCCTACCTTTTCTTTCATTAATTCAAAAGTATAAACCTTTAAACTAGCTGGCAGCCCGTTGAAACTTCCTAGAGAATTTTACACTCGTGAAGACGTTGTGCAAATTAGCAAAGACCTCTTAGGTAAATTCCTCTACACAAACATCGAGGGCCAATTGACAGGTGGAATGATCGTTGAAACTGAGGCCTACAAAGCCCCTGAGGATAAAGCTTCCCATGCTTACGGTTACAAAAAAACTACCCGGACTATTCCTTTTTACAAAGAAGGTGGTATAGCATATGTCTACCTATGCTATGGAATACACTATCTTTTTAATATTGTCACAAATAAGGCTGATGTTCCCAATGCCATTTTAATAAGAGCGATCGAGCCCGCAGAAGGGATAGATGTGATGATGCAACGCAGAAGAAAAACCAAAACAGGTCCTGAATTGACTGCAGGCCCGGGTGCCATGTCGATGGCATTAGGGATAAACAAACTGCACAATGAAGAAGGCATGAATGGGGATACGATCTGGGTAGAAGATAAGGGTGTAATTATTCCTGAAGATGAAATCATTGCGAGTCCTAGGGTCGGAGTGGCTTATGCGGAAGAATGGGCCTTAGTACCTTGGCGCTTCAGAATAAAAAACAATCGTTTTACCAGCAAAGCTAAATAGCTAAAAACACTCCTAGATCGCGGTAAGAAGTCCCTCGGCGATATTTTAGCTGCTTGGCCTGTTTCACGTCCTTGGAACATCCCCCTGTACTTAACATCTAGGGGAAGATAAGTTTTAGTACTTAAATGAGCAACCCGCTGGTTTAGAATTTTTTCTCAATTGGAGGGACAGAAAATGGTTTAATAGAAATTTTAAATATTTATTTAAATTTCTTATCCAAGCTATCTAGCTTAGTCTCCACTTTTGTTTTGAATTGTTTCCATTCCGCTTTGAATTTCTCATCATAGTTCTTATCATCTAATTGATCTGCTTCCCTCGCTAATTTGTCAAGCAACTCATCAGTTTTCTTATCGACTTTGTTACCACTGTTCTTTGCCTTGACTTTAAGCTTGGCAATATTTTCTTTCAATTCCGTTCTTTCCCTTTTTATTTGATCTTTCAACGAGGTATCCGCAGGCATTGAAACATTGCTTTCTAAACTCGCTAATGATGAGGTCGACTTTTGGATTTCTTGGTTTTCGCTTCCTTTACAACAAAACATTAACGGCAAAAGTATTAAACCTAACAGATGGATTTTTTGTAGCATAATTTCTCATTTTATATTGCCAATAACTTCTCCAAAGCCCAATTGTTGCGGTCGAGCTTAACCTATCCGGCATTTTGTGTGATAGATATCATGCTTTGAACAATCGAAGTAGGTGACAAGGCAAATTACTATTAACCGTTAGTCTTAGCCCAATATTCTTTGAGTTTTTATAAGCAAAATTCAAATAACAAGTCGAGCCTTTTAATCATAAGTTCATAGAAGGCGCTTGTTTTATCAATAAAACATCTTAATGTATATCGATCACCAAAAGTTTATTAGAAGTTCAGATTGTCAAGGTTTCAATCTGCACAACATGACTTAACAAATAGTGTCATTATTTTCATAGCCTTTTGATATTACCATCTAAACTTGGCCTATCGAATGACGCAGCCCCAAAAGGATTATAACCACAGAAAAATAAAAAACTCAATAATAATGAATAGGTTTGTAAGTCTAAAAATATTCTTGAAGCTAGAACGTGTTTTCAAGTCAGATACTCAAAAAACGCTTCAATGGTATTTAGTCTCTTTCGATTCGTTAATAATAAAGCTATGAATGGTTTAAGGTCCATAATTTATATTTCTACAACATTATTGGCAACAATAGCGGCTATATGCTCGGCACAGGCCCAAGATTTAAAGGATAGTTCGACAGTCGATCCAAGGGTAAGAAAGTATATTTCGGCGACGCGGGTGGTTTGGAAGACCCCGACAGTTACCAATACCGAAGCCCTTTTATTGCAACAAGCTGCACAGATTGCAATGAAAGAAGACAAAGTATGTATTCTTCATAAGGACGAAGGAATTCTTTTAGACTTTGGAAAGGAAATTCATGGCGGCATACAAATTTTTTGCGCGAAGACTACTACAGGCAAAGCAGCCAAAATAAGAGTAAGGTTTGGTGAATCGGTGGGTGAGGCAATGTCGGAAATAGGTGGTAAAGACAATGCCACGAACGACCATGCCATCAGAGACCAAGAAACATTGATCCCGTCTATGGGGATGGCGGAAATAGGCAACACCGGTTTTAGATTCGTAAGGATAGATTCTAAAGATACCGCTGACATCTTTCTAAAGTTAGTGAGAGGGATACTCGTAATAAGAGAATTAGAATACAAAGGTTCGTTCAAATGCAATGACGAAACACTCAATGCCATATGGAATACAGGCGCCTACACAGTGCAGTTGAACATGCAAGAGTATTTGTGGGATGGAATAAAACGCGATCGCTTGGTATGGGTAGGGGACATGCATCCAGAGGTTATGACCATCAATGCTGTCTTTGGGTATAATGAAGTTGTGCCTAAAAGCTTGGATTATGTAAAAAGTATTACGCCTTTACCAGAGTGGATGAACGGCATCAGCTCATATTCGATGTGGTGGCTATTAATACAGCACAGCTGGTATCTTCACCATGGGGATAGCAAATACTTGGAGGCTCAGAAACCCTACCTGACTGGATTATTAAAACAAATCATGCGCTATGCCGATCCTAAAAAGGGTGAGCAACTAGATGGTTGGAGATTTTTGGATTGGGCCAGCGATGGGCAGAAGAAGACCCTCCATGCCGGCTTGCATGCCTTAATGATCCTAACACTTGAAAAAGGTGCGGAGCTCTCAGGGTATCTAAAAGACCCTTTGTTAAAAGATGAATGTTTAAAAACTGCTGCCACCTTAAAAAAACATAAACCTGATCCCGATGGTGCCAAGCAAGCAGCGGCCTTAATGGTACTTGCAAACCTTGTAGAAGCAAAATTGTATAATCAAAAGGTGCTTTCGGTAGATGAATACAAAGGAGTTTCCACCTTCTATGGCTACTATGTCTTGCAAGCTCGTGCAAAGGCCGGTGACATGGTGGGAAGTCTTAACCTGATCAGAAAATATTGGGGTGGAATGTTGGATCTGGGAGCTACCACTTTCTGGGAAGATTTTGACTTGTCGTGGACTAGTAACAGCGGCCGAATAGATGAATTGAGACCCACAGGAAAGCAGGACATTCATGGGGATTTTGGAGGTTATTGTTACAAGGGATTTCGCCATAGCCTTTGCCACGGCTGGGCTTCTGGACCAACACCGTTCCTTTCAGAGTATGTTTTAGGAATAAAAGTAATGGCCCCAGGTTGTAAAATCATTAAAATAGATCCGCAATTAGGTGATCTCGCCTGGGTAGAGGGCTCCTTTCCAACACCTTATGGAGTCCTTAAAGTAAAGCATGTCAAGCAAAGCGATGGTAGTATTAAAACGGAGGTCGATGCTCCTAAGGAAATAACGGTTGTGTATAATAAATAATACAGGTACATAGATATTTAGCGATCGATTCCTAAACCTAAAAGGTTTCTAGAATTTTATAGGGTTTCCCTAACCCGCTACATGATAGTAATTGTCGATGTGCTCTTGGAACCTAAATAAAGGTGTTTAAAGATCGATAGCTTGTTTGTTTGATATATAAATTTTTTAATTAAAGTTTCGTCCTCGCCTGACTGGATTAAGTTCCGTCGGATGAGAAAAGTCACCAAAATCTCGGATCCAGGCAAGGTTCGTGACCAAGGTTGAATAGGTTATAAATAGTTCTAAAGATTTTTTAATAAAAAGCTCCTTTCTTCATTTTCCCTTCATGTTGGTGTCGTTAATTGGTATAGAATCAACCATAAAAAACTAGCATTATGAAAAAATTTAATGTATTGATTGCAGCAATGTTTTTGACATTTGGTGTGTATGCTCAAACTGTCTCAGAAACTGAAGGTGCTGAAGTGAAGCCAACTACCGCTACAAGCGATGATGGCGACGCCCCCAAAGCAACTGCTGTCAAGAACAAGGAAATGAAGAAAGCTAAAAAGGTAAAAGTAGAAGATGCAGACTCTAAAGAGACAAAACCGACTACTGCAAAAGAAGCTAAAACTAATAAGGGTAGTGAAATAAGTGCACTCGCAAAACAAACTGAAAGTGGGCCCGGAAAAGGCCAAATTATTAGCGCCGCTGCCAGTGGGGATAAGCACGTAAAGACAGATAAATCGGAAAGCAACAGGCCAGAAGATCTTGGTCAAAACGCGAAGCCTGAGAAGGTGAAAACTGCGGGGCGACCAACTCGAGCAAGTGCTCCTGCCAGGAAGCCAATGAAGGCCCATCGGCCTGCAAACGGAGGAAAACACTGAGTTTTTATTTAAAGGTTATTCTTTTTAAAGAATAACCTTTATCTCTTAAATTCAGTAAGCTTCATTGCCTTTTGTGACTTACTCAAAATTAAATTACTATCTATCAACTCAGGAAAAATTATGAGAAAGATAAGTGCTATAATATTCGGGATGTTCCTTTCTTTAAATCTTCTTGGCCAAACCTCTAGAGAAATAAATAAATCCGAAGATAAATCTACCAGGTCCATCGAACAGAAAATTGAAAAAGAACCCGGTATAATCGATCAAAAGGGCGCCGATGAAAGGCCAAGTAACGAGGCAAAAAGCGATAAATTGTCAGATAATAATTCCGGGTCAAAAG
>DASVUU010000841.1:0-5701 GCA_036386935.1 Cytophagaceae bacterium
TTTGGCACCCCATCTCAAGACATCATTGATGCGATGAATTGTCAAGGTTACCTCCCAGAAGAGGTAGAGGATACACTCACATTCTTAGAAAAAATCTTCGGTCCCAAGAAGCCTAAGGAAGACAAAAAGTATTCGAAGAAAGAGAATGAGAAGTATGAAAATACCTATAATAAGATTAAGAATTTCTTCCGCCGAGATAAGAAAAGGTAGATCAGTTTAGCAAGCGGTTTTATTAACGGTTAATTGCATAAATAGATAAATTAGTCAGAGCCTACTTAAAAGCAATAGGCCGAGGGAGGTCATTCCGAAGGTGTTTTGGCCTGCCGCGTTTCCCTTCATAAATAATGATGAATAGCGCAGCAGCAAAGAAGGGAATTAGGGGTATTTTATATCGAACTAGACTACCAAAGTTATAAGTCGAGATCCCAACTGCAAAAGCAAATGCAATGGAAAATATAAAACAGAACAGCACGACTGCGTTTGTTTTTATAATTGCAAATGTTCTTATAATACCGGTTTTATAGAAAGTAAAGATTGTAAGCCCAACTAAAAAAAGACTTTCTAAGGCTGCCATCAGCATCACAACATTTTTTACCTCCCACAGATAAGGCCTGTACAAAGACACCCATACTGCCGGCACAAACTTTTTTAATAAACCAGTGAAAGATGCATCATACTCTCCTAAGTCATAGTTGGAGCCTTGTGTAAGCTTTCCAGAGTAGCTTACCCAATCGGCAGTTACTTTTGCAGTATTAGCAATATTGTCTAAACTATATTGTTTGTTTTCCTTTGAAAATTCAGTAGAAACCAGGTATGCGAAAGCAATTGCAAAAACTAGCAGCAAAGGCTTTAGCAAGATTTTTAGAAGTTTATATTTTATGTTATTGCTGTAAGTAATAAAAATCCAGATAGATGCTGCAGGTATAAAACATAGCAAAATGTATATTTTTACAACAGCTAGAATATAGCAACCTAGAAATAGATATATTGAAGATGCAGCGATCTCTTTTCTTACAATAAACAAATTGTACACGGCATAGAAAAGCCAGCCTAGCGCCCCCAGGGTTATAGAGTCTTTGAGCAGGCCAGATCCCCAAAAAAATACAGAAGGAATAAAGAATATTGAAATGGCTAACTGTCTATCCAAGGCAGGGTAAAGCTGATAGAATGCCACAAACATTTTCCATACACCTAAGAAACTGAACACCGCAAATCCTATTGCGATAGTACTATAACAATGAAAAGACACCATGCCAAATAATCCCGCCAATCTTACAATGAAATAGCCCGCCCGGTCATTATAAAAGTATATATTGCTCGCGTATTTGATTGTTTCTGCGTGGTAGGCTCCTCCTGTGTCAAAGAGCAGCTTCAATCCGAGCAAAGGGGACTCATTGAATGCCTTCCATATATATTTGCTACCCAAGCCATAGTAGGCAAAAGTGTCACCCTGCCCAGAGTAGTAAAATTGGTATATCAACCCTACACAAAGTGCACCTGCGATTTTTAAAGTAAGTGCCGGTATAAAGTATTTCCTTAGCTTATGATCCTTGATCCTAATTTTTGCTAAATAAGCGAAGACATAAACTATAAAAAGATAGACGGGGGCCAAAAACAGGTCTTTCAGCTCCATCGAAAATCATCAAAATAAAAAATAGCGGTCATTAATGGAGGTTAATCTTGGTTCGAAATCCCTAAAGCTAGACATTTTTATTAATTTTAGATGATCGTCGTGTGTCAAATCTAAAAGCAATTCTACAGCGATTTTATTAAACGAATCAAAAGAAAATATGTCTATAAACAGCAAGCTTGATAATATCGACCGTAAAATTCTAGATATATTACAGCTCAATGGCAAGATTACCAATAGCCAGCTCGCCCTTGAAATAGGTCTTTCCCCTGCGCCAACGCTGGAGCGGGTGAGGAAATTAGAAAACATGGGTATTTTGCAAAGCTACCATGCATTGCTAGACAAAAAACTTATAGGTTTAGGGGTTACTATTTTTATCCAGGTGTCCCTATCGAGTCATAAGAAGCATCAGATCAAATCTTTCGTGGATAAGATGAACAGCATCACACAGGTTATCGAATGCCATCATATTACTGGAACTGCCGATTTTATTTTGAAAGTTGTAGCAAGCGATATCACCAGCTATCAATCTTTTTTGCTAGATAAACTGATGGATGTAGAGGAAATAGGAAACATGCAGTCTATGATTGTGCTTTCAACCTACAAAGACAGCAAGACACTTCCGATACTAGATTAGGCAATTATTTTTTCTTCTTTTTGGACAGGTACGCTTTAGCTTCTTTGTGTATGTCGTCTTTCGAAGAAGAATTTTTCTCTACCCTTTTATAGTAATTACGGGCTGCTTCAAAGTCCTTTTCTTCATCCGCGATCTTAGCAAGGTCAGCAAGTGCGTATAAATAGTAGTTCATTTTCGTTGCCTTTGTTTGCTCCGCAAACGCCAACGTTTTATTATAATACTCCTTTGCCTTCGCATTATTATTGTATTTATGTTTTTGTATCCTGCCTAAGATAAAGCTCGCATATCGTCCGCTGATCGCCTCAAAACCGGGCATTCCTATCGACAGTTTGTATAAAATATCATAAGAAACCTTTTCCGACTCCGCCCATTGCCCCGTCGTAAAAGAGTACCTGGCAAAGGCTCTTTGAAAGTAAGCATTGTCAGGAAAAGTAGTGGCAAGATACCTGGATATTGGAAGCGCCTTTTCCTCGTTGTTTTCCTCATTGGCGTAGATTCGCATCAAAAAATATTGTGCTTCAGTTCTGGTATAAAAGGCGTTGTACGATACCTCTTTCAATTGCTTTATCCCGAGCTCTTTGCTGCCATTAGGGAAAAACATCAACACAGGGCGTAAGATAGGGTAGTTTTCTCTTATCCAGACCGCATAGTAGTTAAATAAAGCATGGCCAAACAAAAACTCTGGACCAAGGTCATCATTGTTGTCATATTTGTCTAAGTAATCCAGGGCATCCTTTCCATTGAACGAAGCCTTGCTATACCTTCCCGTTTCACCATAGAGTCTTGCTTTCATGCCATAGGCGGCCGACAGGAAAAACGCTGCCTCTGCGTTCTTCTCATTTATGTCATACAACTTCTCTGCAAAAGTGATTGAAGAGTCCATGTAAGCCACAAATTTCTTCTCATTTGGAATTAGGTCTATGTCAAGCGTAGGCATTATCTTCCACCATTGACTCAGGCCCATGAGGAAATAGGGAAGGGGGTGAGTAGGATATTTGGCTTTTATTTCAAGGAAAGTTTTTTCAGCTTCCTCAAATTTAAAGTTGTACATGCTATTCACAGCGTTGGTCGCTTCAAACTGCACTTTCTCATCCAAGAGCAACATTGTCGAAGGCTGCTGGCCATTTGCCCCGAAGGATAAAAACAAAAGCAGGTAACTAAAATACTTATACATCGCTACGAAATTAATCTCTTTTTTCAATTCTACCTATAACGGCTTTTTTGTTAATTGCATATCATTATAAACTGAGCAAATTACCATCAATGTCTAGTGACCTTCAATAATTGCTATTTGTCAACATCCAGGCCATTGTTTTCATTCTATATCCTTGACAATATTATATTCTTTTATCTAAATATTTAATAAAAATAACTCTATGCACCTTTTACAAAAATTATGTGAGACATTTGGTCCCTCTGGCAATGAGGATGAAATAAAAGATTTTCTATTACACCACATACAGCCAAACACCCAGAGGTGGAAAGTACAGCCCGAAATCTTTCACGGAGAGGAATTTCAAAATTGCATAGTATTGGTTTTTGGAAAGCCTCGCACCGCTATCTTTGCGCACATCGATACAATAGGGTATACCGTTCGCTATAATAAACAACTGGTGCCCATAGGCGGCCCACATTCCAAAACAGGCTACAAGCTTTGGGGAAAGGATTCGCAGGGAGAAGTAGAGTGTACACTACAAGCAGAGGAAGAGGGGAATCTGCATTATGAGTCCACGAGAGAGATCGACAGAGCAACCAACCTGATTTTCAAATGTGACTTCCGCGAGACAGAAGACTCAGTGCAGTCATGCTACTTAGACAATAGATTGGGAGTCTATGCAGCTCTGAAAGTGGCAGAGACGCTCGAAAATGGCATCATCGTATTTTCCTGCTGGGAGGAACATGGAGGTGGTTCCGTTCCATATCTGGCAAAGTTTATTTACGAAGACTATGGTGTGAAACAGGCGCTCATTTCTGACATAACTTGGGTTACAGAAGGCGTGCGTCCTGGCGAAGGCGTCGCAATATCCATGCGCGATCGAAGTATTCCAAGGCGACATTTTTTGGATAGAGTAGTAGAGATTGCAAAACATTCTCACGTTCCCTATCAGTTAGAGGTCGAAGAATATGGGGGAAGCGATGGCAAAGAACTTCAGTCCTCTCCCTACCCGTTCGATTGGTGTTTCGTCGGCGCGCCAGAGGAAAATGTACACACCCCAGATGAGAAAGTGCATAAAAACGACATTGCAAGTATGATAGAAATGTACAAAGTATTGATGGCAAACCTATAGCACTGAATTCGGGAAGCTATTGTGGGCGTGTCCCCCGCGAAAAGCGGGGGCCGGGCTCTTTGTTCCAACTCCTCGTCCCCGAAAAGGGTCCTGCGGGGTTTCCACTTCGATCCCTCACGCAAACCGTTAATTAATTATTTGAATTCAAAAATAATATTAATAATAATAGTTAATGTAATAAGTACAACCTGATTCAGATTATCCCAAGTTCTAAAACCAGACCTGAATGTCCAATTTTTTTGAGACCAAAATAGAATTTTTAAAAGGGGTTGGTCCTCAGAAAGCCGCGTTGCTTCAAACCGAGCTGAAGATATTTACCTATGGTGATCTGGTTCAGATTTACCCTTATCGCTATATAGATCGCTCCACCTTCCAGCAAATCTCACATCTTTCTCCGGATGATACATTTATACAATTAAAAGGAAGAGTAATCAGCGTTGGCCTAGCAGGAGAAGGGCGTGGAAAGCGGCTGGTAGCTATATTCTCTGATGGAACAGGCAATATTGAGCTAGTCTGGTTCCAAGGGATAAAGTTTGTCTCCGCAACGGTCATCAAAGGGGCAGACCTTATTGTTTTTGGCAAGTTGAATACCTACAATGGAAAACTTTCTATTCCTCACCCAGAAGTAGAGCAAACAGCGGCGGCCACCGTGATAAAAGGTCTTCAGCCATTGTATTCCAGCACGGAAAAGCTCAGAAACAATTACCTGGACAGCAAAGGAATCATGAAGTTGCAGCAGCGGCTCCATGAAGTAATGGCCCCCAATATCAATGAGACCCTTCCTGACTACTTGATGGAAAAGTTTCACCTTGTCAGCAAGAAGTTTGCAATGCTAAACATTCACTTCCCAGAGTCTCAAAAGCATTTGGACCAAGCGCGTAGAAGGCTAAAGTTTGAAGAGTTGTTTTACGTCCAGCTGAAATTATTACAGCAAAGGTCATCAAGAAAAGCCGAATACAAAGGTCATGTTTTAAAGAAAACATTATTACTGACAGAATTTTATAAGAATCACTTACCCTTTGATCTTACTGAAGCGCAGAAAAAGGTAATCAAAGAAATTTATACAGACATCATTTCTGGAAAGCAGATGAATAGGCTACTTCAGGGAGATGTAGGAAGTGGTAAGACCATCGTAGCCTTCATCAT